>JAICHN010000381.1 GCA_025924845.1 Chloroflexota bacterium
GCGATACTCCAGGCTGCACAGATCCAGCAGCATCGGCCAGTCGTACATCTTCCCGTCGATCGTGCCTTCCTGCTGAACCGACATGGGCATGTCGTTCTTCACGCTGGCGGGCATATACGGATCCCAGGGCTCGATAGCATCCACCGCGTGCAACGCCGCAAGGTCCAGGAAGGGGGTCATTCCGATATAGACATCCCAGGATGAAGTCTTGCGGCGCGCTTCCAGAACGAACTTCTGGGTACTGAAGTTCGTGACTGGGGCCACGGTGATCTTCACCTGCAGGTTTTTGTTCTTGGCGTTGTATTCCTTGGTCAGCGTGGTAATCTGCGGGTTGAAATCCAACACCCAGGAGTAGAAGCCCAGGTTGGCCACGCCGGACGCGCTTGCCGGCCGGGCTGCCTCGGAGGCTTCGATATCGGCGCGCGCCGTGACCGGATTGTAGGCCTTCACAAAGGCGCCAATCGCCGTGGCGCTCAGCCCTAACTGGGCCGCGCGCTTCATAAAACCGGAACGAGTAGTCTTTCCGGCACATAATCGATAGAATTCCTCGTAGGCTGCTTCGCGATCAAAGTCTTGATGCACGGGTGGACTCCTCTTGCTTGCGATAAATTAAAAACAGTGCAAGATTAGCGCGATTCGCCGCCCTTGGCGAATGAAGCATCAAACAGGAACCGCGATCCGCGTGCCGCTTCCCCCTTTCAGACCCCGGACCAACCTCTTTGCCGGCCCCCGTCAACCATCTCGTAATGGGACGGCGCACCGGCGCCGCCCACGACAATGGCGCAATCTTAGCACTGTGTCGGAGAAGCTGTCAAAGGCATGTCCGCGATGCCGGCGGTTCAGCATGGGAAGGTGCGACCAGCGACACTGGCCTGGGCAAATCACCGAGGGATCGCAGTGAGAGCGGCACGCCCAAATTAGTCAGTCCAGGGGTGGTTGTAGTCCGACCAGAATCCAGATCCGGCGAGCCTGGACCAGCCAAGGGCTGTTGAGCCGCAGCAGTGCGAGCGTCGCCCGGCCGGATGGCGTCAATCCCCGCGCTGTTACGTTGTCGTCTTCCCAGGTGAAGTGCTCCGGCCAGCGCTGCCGTCGCGGATGGAACAGCGTGGACATCTGGCCGGTCTGGGGATCGGCGGCTTGCTGTCTCGATCCCTTAAACTCGTTGCAGCGGTAACAGGACAAACACAGATTGTCCATGGTTGAGGCGCCACCCGCGACCAGCGGCACTATATGCTCGACAACCATCGGAATGCCTACTACCATGGGACCGCGGCAGTAGGCGCAACGCTGTCCGTCCAGGTCTTCGATTCGTCGGCGAACGCCGGCCGGGATTGTGGGGCGCCGTGCCACCGGCTATGTTGCAACCGGAATGGTATGGCCACGCCACTTGAGGAGGGCCAACGCATAGGAGCGGCGCGTGACGAAGCGATCGGTCGCCTCGCGCAAGGTCGCGAGTTCAGCCTGCTCCGCCGCTGTTAAGGTGTCTTGCTCGGTCTTGTGGAGGAGACGCTGATGTCGGCGCCATTGGGCTGCGGGCAGAGGTTCCTTGCCGATCGCCCAAAGAGCATCATCGGTAAGCCGCTGCAAATCGGCCACTAGATCGCGATGCTCGGGAGCAAGGTCGGCAAGAACGGGTGGCAGGTTGCCGCGAATCGTCTGGACGATCACATCTTCGAGTGGCCGCCGCGTCAGCATGGCCGCGGCCTGGAATCGTTGATAGATATCCTCGGGCAATTCAATGTTGACAACCTGTGTAGTCACTTCCGGATCCTCTCGTGGGTAGTGCGAAGTTTGGCCCTTCACTGGAACAAGTATCTCATGTTCGCGGCATCTCGCGCCCGGTGGTCGCGGAGCGGGCGGATTATTGTCGGGGCAAGGCAATCTAGAACTGTCAGATATAAGTGGGAGACACCTGTGCTGGTCAAAATCCGCTATACCTGAGAGAATGCGCGAGTGCGATGATGCAGGGAGATCCATGATGACCAATTCCTCCGGTGGAACCGGCAACGCGGGCGACCCAATCCTGGCCCGTCTGGGTGTGCGTACTTTTATCAATGCCGCAGGCTCGTATACCAGGCTCAGCGGCTCGCGGATGCCGCGCCCGGTGGTCGAGGCGATGCGCGAGGCGGCAGGTCATTTCGTGGAAATCGATGATCTGCAAGCGCGCGTGGGGGCGCGCATCGCGGCGCTGACCAATAACGAGGCGGCGTATGTCACCTGCGGGGCCGCCGCCGGACTCCTGATCGCGACGGCGGCCTGCATGACCGGCGCCGATACGGCTCGGGCACGCCGGCTGCCGGATGCGCGCGGTCTTCCCACCCGTGTCGTGGTCCACCGCGCGCATCGCAACCTCTACGATTATGCGGTGCGCACCTTGCCGATCGAGCTGGTCGAGATAGGTTACCCCAATCTGATCGCGCCGCCGACCGAGTGGGAGTTCGAGGAGGCGCTCGACGAGCAAACCGCGGCAGTGCTCTACGTGGTAGGGGGCTGGGTCGCCCCCGGCGCCCTTGCCCTGAACCGGGTACTGGACATTGCCCACCGGCGAGGGGTGCCCGTGATCCTGGATGCCGCCGCCCAGTTGCCGCCCAGGGAGAATCTCTGGCGCTTCACCCGAATGGGCGTTGACCTGGTGATCTTCAGCGGCGGCAAGGATCTACGCGGCCCGCAGTCCAGCGGCCTGATCCTGGGCCGACCAGACCTTATTGCCGCTTGTGCCTTGGTTGGAGCGCCTCATCACGGGATCGGTCGGCCGTTCAAGGTGGGCAAAGAGGAGATGGTCGGCCTGTGCGCGGCGGTCCAGTGGTATATGGAGCAAGACGAGGAGGCGCGCGCTCGGCGAGCGGAGGACCTGGTGGAACGGCTGGTCGAGCGCCTGAAGGGCGCCAATCTGACGGTTGAACGACGCTTTCCCAACGAAGCTGGGCAGCCCATAGCCCGTGCCTTGATCCGCTTTACCGGGCCGGATGGGGAGTTGCGCCGTGCCCAGGCGGCAGCAATGCTGCGCGCCGGCGATCCTTCCATCGAGGTAGGGCCCGCCGAGGAGGCAAATGCGTTCTACGTCAATCCGATGACGGTCGATGCCGAGGAGGAGGAGCCGCTGGTGGAGCGGCTTTGCGAGGTAGTGGCCGAATGTGCCGCGTGATTGGGCCTCCGGCTTGGTGCGTGACCGGTCGATACGTCGCCTGAAGGTACTTTGAACGTGAGGGTAAGAGATGCCGGGCAGGCTTGAAGGGAAGGTGGCCCTCGTCACCGGCGCGGCGCGCGGCGTCGGCCGGGCGATTGCCGAACGCTTTGCTCATGAGGGCGCCCACGTGGTGATTGACGATGTGGACGATGCCGCCGGTCGGGCCACCACGGCAAGTATCGCCGACACCGGGGGTAGTGTGTACTACGTCCATGGCGACGTGGGGAGGTCGGACGAGGTTGAGGCCCTGGTCGCCTCGGCTGTTGAGGCGTTCGGCCCGATCGATATTCTGGTGAATAATGCCCTGCCTGCCGCGCGTCATGTAGTCAATAACGATTGGGATCCGCTGATCGATGTCTGCCTGAAAGGGCCGTGGATGCTGATGAAGGCGGTGCTGCCGAGCATGATCGAGCGCCGAACCGGCAGCATCGTCAACATCAGTTCGGTCAACGGCCTGGCCGGTTTCGGGGAGGAACATGTCTACAGTGCCGCGAAGGCGGGACTGATCGGGATGAGCCGCTCCATGGCCACCCGCTACGGCCGGCGCGGCATCCGGATCAATGTCATATGTCCCGGCACCATCGTCACTCAAGCCTGGGCTCCCATGGTCGAACGCGACCCCGGCATCCACGATCGGTTGGTGCAACTCTATCCAATCGGCCGCCTTGGCACGCCCGAGGATATCGCGGGCGCCGCGCTGTACCTGGCCTGCCCGGACGCGGGTTTCACCACGGGTAGTGTGCTGGTGGTTGACGGCGGAATTACGGCGGGCCACACTGCTTTCAGTATCTGGGACGAGGAGTAGGGGACGTCATGAGCTTCGACCTGTTGATTCAAGGCGGCGAGGTGATCGATCCGGCGAACGGCCGGCACGAAATTGCTGATGTTGCCGTGGCGGGCGGTGTCGTGGCGGCGGTAGCGCCGCATCTGCCGCGCGAGCAGGCCGCCCAGGTGGTGGACGCCTCGGGCTTGATCGTCACGCCTGGCCTGATCGATCTGCACACCCACTGCTATTGGGGCGCCACCTACTGGGGAGTCGAAGCCGATCCGGTAGCCGCCCGAACCGGGGTCACTACCTGGCTCGACGTGGGCAGCTCGGGCGCCTATAACTTTCCCGGCTTTCGGCGCTACGCCGCCGAGGCCAGCAAGGCACGAGTGCTTGCCCTGCTCAACATTTCGACCATCGGCCTGGTCGCCCGCACCTATGAGTTGAGCAACCTCGACTACTGTGATGAGGAAGTCGGCGCTCTGATCGTGGAGCAAAATCGCGATCTTATCATGGGTATCAAGGCTCGCATCGACCGCGATACCACGCGCGGCGTCGGATTGGAACCGCTGTATCGGGCCCGTCGCCTGGCCGATCGGGTGGGGCTGCCCTTAATGGTCCATATCGGGCTGGCGCCACCCATGCTCGCCGATATCGCCAAGGTGCTGCGTCCCGGCGATATTCTCACCCATTGCTGCACCGGGCAAGCGAACCGCGTGATCAACGAGGAAGGCGCTGTCCACCCCTTCATTCGCTCCCTCTGGGAGCAGGGTCTGATCCTCGACCTGGGGCATGGCACGGGCAGCTTCAGCTATACCTCGGCTGAGGCTATGCTGGCCGCCGGCATGCCGCCCGACGTGATCAGCAGCGACATCCATCAGCTGGCTATTATGGGGCCAATGTACGACCTGCCGACCACGCTCTCCAAGTTCCTGAACCTCGGCATGTCTCTGGACGACGTGATCGCCCGGGCCACCGCACGCCCGGCCGCCGCCATGGGCCGTCCCGATCTGGGTTCGCTCAAGGTAGGCGCCCCGGCCGACCTGGCCCTGTTCCGGTTGGAGGAGGGCGACTATACCTTCCACGACGTCCAGATGCAGGCCCGATCCGGTCGGACGCGGCTGGTCAACACCGCTACCTA
>JAICHN010000382.1 GCA_025924845.1 Chloroflexota bacterium
CGGACTACGCCCCAACGTCGCGGGCGCGCCAAAGACGTCTCCGCCGAGCCGCCGACCGACCTGGTCAGCGCGAATGGGGCAGCCGGCGGGCAGGTCGACGAGCCCGCGGCGGCCTCGCCGGCCGAATCGGCCCCTCAGTCGGTCGAATGGGCGGCGTCGTCGGCCGCCGGCGCCGGCGCCTCCGTAGAGCCCGCGCCGATCTTGGTCGAGTCCGGTCCGTCAACGACCGAAGAAAGCAGTGAAACAGGGTCCGGCTCAACCGAGCAGACCTCGGGCTTTGTGCCTCGCCCGCAAGGAGGGCAGAGGCCGATGGGCTTCCGTCCCCAGGGTGGACAGCCTCAACGTGGGCTGGGCGGACAGCCAAACCGGCCGCTGAGTGCGCCGGGGCGGCAGAGCTTGCCACCCCAAGGTCAGGGGCAAAACGATGGAAACGGCCAAACCGACGGCGGGCGCGGTCGGCGCCGCCGTCGGCGGCGCGGGCGCGGAGTGCCGCCCCCACTCAGCGGAGGGGGCAATCTCAATGCCCCTACCGCTCCACCGCCGGTCGGGCAGACCTTCGAGGAATCGGCGCGGCCTCGCGAGTTTATTCCCCAGCCAAAGATGCCGGTATTTGAGGTGCATGGCATTCTCGATGGACTGCCCAACGGTGAGGCATTCCTTCGTGAGGAGAACCTGCGAGTACGTTCCGACGATCCGCTGATCAGCGTACGCGACATGCGACGCTTCGACTTGCGGAATGGGGACTGTGTCGAGCTGGAGGCCCGTCCCGGACGGGGGCGCGGCCCGGTGTTGGTGGAGAGGGTGATTACCCTCAACGACAACCCCTATGATGAGCATTATCGTCGTCCCCGCTTCGAGGATCTGACGCCGGTCTATCCGGACAGGATGATCAAGCTGGAAACCGGGCAGCAGCCGGTAACTACCCGCATGCTGGATATGATCGCGCCGATCGGCTTTGGGCAAAGGGCGCTCATCGTCTCGCCGCCCAAGGCCGGCAAGACCACCATCCTCAAGCACATCGGCCAGGGGATACTGACTAATTATCCCGACGCAAAGCTCATTGTCTGCCTCGTCGGTGAGCGACCGGAGGAAGTCACGGATCTGAGGGTGTCACTGCCCAAGGCGATCATGTTTGCCTCCAGTTTCGACGAGGAGGTCGAGCGCCATGGACATCTGGCCGAGATGGCGCTTGAGCGCGCCAAACGACTGGCCGAGCATGGGAAGGACGTGGTGGTGCTTCTTGATAGCGTCACCCGGCTGGCCCGTGCCTATAACCTCGGCCCCAGTGGAGGCGGCGGTAGCCGTACGCTATCCGGCGGCATGGATGCCAGCGCGCTCACCACGGCCCGTCGTATTTTCGGTAATGCGCGGGCCATCGAGCAGGGCGGCAGTCTGACCATTATCGCTACCTGTTTGATCGATACGGGCAGTCGGCTCGACGACGTGGTGTACGAGGAGTTTAAGGGCACCGGCAACATGGAGTTGCACCTCGACCGCGGCCTGGCCGAGAAGCGCATCTTTCCCGCGTTCGATATCACGCGCTCCGGTACGCGTAAGGAAGAGCTGTTGCTCGATCCGCTAACCCTTCAGTGGGTCGTCCTGTTGCGCCGCCGTCTGGCGAGTACACAGGCAAGTGCCGCCACCGAGCAGTTCATCGATCGACTCGGCAAGACACCCAGCAACAAGGTGTTTCTCGAATTGCTCAGCCGCGCTCAGTCCTGACCGGTCTTCCCTCTCCCACGGCGCGGCAACGCCGCGCCGTGGGAGAATCGCACCAGATAGGGTTGCCCTCGCATGGCCCTTGAGTTACCTCTCTCGCTTGACGAACAGGGTCCATTGCCCTTGCACCGCCAGCTCTATGGGCAGATCCGTGGGGGCATTCTGGACGGGCGGCTGGCGGCGGGAAGCCGTCTCCCCTCAACGCGCGCCCTTGCTTCCAGCCTGCATCTTTCCCGAAACACGGTGGCCGGCGCCTACGATCAGTTATTGGCCGAAGGCTATCTCACGGCACGTACCGGATCCGGCACGTTTGTCTGTGATACGCCGCCCGAGGAATTGTTGCATGTCGGCACGCCAACCGAAGGCACGGGCGCTCCCTCGGCCGCCCCGATCGCGCCTGCCCTATCCCTGTGGGCCCATCGCGCTCTAGCCGGAAGGGTGCATGAATCGCCCTATCGCCCCCAGGCAAACCTCCCCTACGATTTTCGTGATGGACGGCCGGCGATAGATCATTTCCCCACCGATCTCTGGCGACGGCTGATCACGCGCCGGTTGCGCACGCCGGATCTGGCACAGTTCGGCTACGCCCCAAGCGAGGGATATCCAAGGTTGCGTGAGTTGGTTACAGACTATCTACGTCGGGCCCGTGCCGTCCGCTGTACGCCCGAACAGGTGCTGATCGTGAACGGCTCGCAACAGGCACTGGACCTTCTGGCTCGGGTGTGCCTGGATCCAGGCGACGCGGTGGTGCTTGAGGATCCCGGTTACCTAGGGGCCCGGCGCGCCTTCGCGGCCCAGGGAGCGCGCCTCCTTCCCGTGCCGGTGGATGCGTCCGGGATAATGGTCGACGACCTGGATCGCGCCGTAGAGGAGACAAGCCCGCGCCTCGTCTATGTAACGCCCTCGCATCAGTATCCGACCGGGACGGTGATGAGTCTTCCACGCCGCCTTGCCCTACTGCGCTGGGCGCGCGCCAGGCAGGCGCTGGTGTTGGAGGACGACTACGACAGTGAGTTTCGCTACAGTGGACGGCCGGTCGAGGCCCTGCAGGGCCTCGATAACAGCGGCACCGTAGTCTACATCGGTACATTTTCCAAAGTGCTGTTTCCTTCACTGCGCATGGGGTACTTGGTGCTGCCGCCTACGTTGGTGGAGGCGGTGAGCGCCGCCAAGTGGTTGAGCGACCGCTACACCGCGACGCTGGAACAGCAGGTGCTGGCCGACTTCTTTGCCGAGGGCCATTTCGAGCGGCATTTGCGGGCCATGCGGCTGGTCTACCAGGCCCGCCATGATGCCTTTCTAGATGGTTTGCGGCGTGAGTTGGGCGATCTGATCCTGTCGCCGGAGGCAGGCACGGGGCTGCATACGCTCGTAACGCTGGAAGCGCCTCTCCCCATGGACGAATTGGTGGCGAACGCCGAGCGGGTGGGGGTGGGTGTTTATCCCGCCGCACCCTATTATCTTTGCCCGCCTGAGCGGGCGTCACTGCTGATGGGCTATACGGGCTTGAACGAGCGGGCAATCGAGGAGGGGCTGCGCAGGCTCGGCCGCGAGGTGCATCGGTTGGCGAGCCGCGGCCGGAGTTAGTATATCGGGGTGCAAGTTAGACAGTTCTCCGTAGGGGCGACCCTTGTGGTCGCCCCATAGGCATCAAGCTAAGCCTTGGAGAGCGGGATCGAGCAGCAATTGGTAGGTGTTGGGCTTGGTCTTGCGGGGATTGAGGCGGCAGCCCGTGCGGAGGCAGCGCTGGATGACGCCGAGCGCGCGGCCCAGGAGGAGCGGGCAGGCCAGGGCGCTGGCCAGGTGGAGGGCATGGTGGCGGACGGTCTGGGCTGCCTTAAGCAGGCTGCGGGCGGGCGTGGGCCAACACCCGAGCAGGAGGACCCAATGCTGGACCACCAGGGCGAGCAGTTTGGCGAAGACTTCGGTCAGCACGCGCCAGGGCTGAGCACTGCGCGATGCTTCAAGGTGCCCATGGCTCTTCCACAACTTGAAGAGCAACTCGATTTGCCAGCGGGCGCGCAAGAGCACCAGGGCCTCGCGCAGGGCGAGCAGGGAGCTGGGGGCGTTGGTGACCAGGAGGGTCCAATCGCCCCAGGCCAGGGCGGCGGTGGTGGGGGTGCGGCCCTGGTCGCGGGCCTGCCGGCGGACGCGGCGGCGGCGCTGGGCGCGCACCTCGGGGGGCACGCGCACGGCGAGCAAGCGGGCCGCCAGGCGGTGCCGCACGCCCAGCTGGACGAGCAGATCCACGGTGGGGGCGCCCTGTGCGGCCAGCAGCGCCCGGACGTCCTGGCGCTGCCCGTCGGGCGTACAGACCGCCGTGGCGCGCTTGAGGCGCGAGAGCCAATAGCCGTCCTGCGCGGCGATGGCGGCCAGCACCTCCAGGTCGAAGAAGCCCAGGTCACTCACGCGCAGGGCACCGGGGGGCAGGGGGGCGGTCTGCAGGGCGGTGCTGCTCTCGTGGGTGCGCCCGTCGGTGAGCAGCGGTCCGGTCAGGGTGCCGCGCACCAACTCATACCGCACGTGCAGCTTGAGCGCCGCGGCCGTGCGCGCGGTGCTGCCACTGCCGCCACAGCCCGGCCACCAGGGAGCCAGCGCTGCCGGGAGCACAATGGTCGAACTGTCGAGCAGCACCACGGCGCTAAAGCGCTGCAGCAGCGGGACGGCCACCGGCTCGGCGGCGATCACCGCATGGACGGCGGCGCTCAGCAACTGTTCCAGGAAGATCGCCGCCTCCTCGGTGAAGCGCTGGTCCAGCCCCTGCGGGCTGATCGCCACCCCCGCCACGGCCGCCGCCTGGGCCAGCGCCTCCAGAGTGGCCTGCGGATTGGCCAGCCAGGCGAAGACCAGCGCCTGGGCGAAGGCCGACCCGGTCAGCTTCGAGCAGCGCTGGGTGAAGCCGCTTCGCCGCGCCAGGGCATCGGCCGTGCTGGTGAAGAGGGTGCGCAACGTCTGGCTCAGCTGTGCTATCGTGGTCACGAGCAGGCTCCTTTCGACCGCTGAGGTCCTTTACCTCCTCATGGTGCCAAAGGTGCCTGCTCACCGGTTTCTTAGCTTGATGCCTATGGGGGCAACGGCGCCTCTGCCCCTATATCCGACAGCATCGGGCCGATTCATGGGAGCCCGTGGGACAGCTATAAGACTATCCACCCAGGTACAGGCTTGATCACTGAGGTGGTAACCGCCAATTCTTTGACGGCGCTCGGCCCGTGCTCCGGCGGTCCCATCGGAGGTAACGTAGTCGTAGACTGAGCCAGCGCTGGAAACTGTGAGCCCTGTAGCGCTACCGGTTACAGGGCTCACACGCAATTGGCCCTTGTGGCGGCCACTATGGCAGAGTTGCTAAAGATTATCCTACTTAAGTACG
>JAICHN010000383.1 GCA_025924845.1 Chloroflexota bacterium
CATGGCGGCCAGGAAGACGCGCCGTCCCACGTGTATGGGGGCGGGAACGAGGGCGGCGCTAGCGGCCGCGGCGGCTGAAGGGGTCGAGTGCATCACGCAATCCATCACCCAGTAGGTTCACGCTGAGCACGGTAATCAGGATCATCAAACCGGGGTAAATCGTCTCCCAGGGCGCCTGCGACTGGGAGGTGAGGCCATCGGCCAGCATGCTGCCCCAACTGGAGGTGGGAGGCTGCACGCCGAAGCCGAAGAAACTGAGCACCGATTCGAGAATGATGTTGTTCCCTACGAGGAGGGTAGCGTTGACCACGATGGGGGCGATCGCGTTGGGGAGCAGATGGCGCATGATAATCCCCGCCGGACTGACCCCCATGGCCTGGGCCGCCTGAATGAACTCCCGCTCTTTGAGCGAGAGGAATTCGCCGCGTACCAGGCGCGCGATATAGGTCCAACTCACCGCCATGATGATCAGCACAATCATCAGGATGTTCTGGGCGCCCTGCACCCCGGCGATAAAGGCGCTGAGCACGAAAAGGAGGAGATAGAGCGGGAATGAGAGGACGACATCGGTCAGGCGCATGATCACATTATCGACCCAGCCTCCGAAGTAGCCCGCCAGGGCGCCCAGTACGGTACCGATGGTGATAGCCGTGATCATAGAGGTAAAGCCGATCAGCAGAGAGATACGCCCTCCGAACAGGACACGGCTGAGTACATCGCGGCCACTGAAATCGCTGCCGAATGGATGGGAGAGCGAAGGCGCCCCATTGAAGGCTGAGAAGTCCATGGCATTGGGACCGTGGGGGGCCAATAAGGGCGCGAATATGGCGCTGGTGGTGAGGAGGAGCAACATCACCGCCGCTACCATGGCCAGCTTATGCTTGCGGAATCGTCGCCAGGTGAGGCCGGCCAAAGTCTGATAACGCACATCCAGTTGCGCTTCCAGCAGGCTATCCGGCACCGCATCCCGGCCGGACCCGCTCAGGGGCTGCTCGGGGCTGCTCATCCTCGGCCCCTCATGAGTAGCGGATCCGCGGATCGAGCAACCCATAGATAATGTCGGCAATGATATTGCATACAACCACGGTGAAGGCCGATAGCACCATCATGGCCATCAGCACCGGATAGTCGCGACTCTCCAGCGAATCGAAGAAGAGGCGGCCCAGACCGGGCCAGGAGAAGATGGTTTCGGTGATCACCGCGCCGCCGAAGATGGTGCTAAGGTCCAGGGCCACCACGGTGACCAGGGGAATCAGCGCGTTGCGGAAGGCATGCTTGATCACGATGTAGAAGCGTCGAAGGCCCTTGGCACGCGCCGTACGTAGATAATCCTGATGCAGCACCTCGAGCATACTGGATCGTAAGTAGCGGCTCCAGGAGGCAATAAAGGCGAAAGAGAGCACGATAACCGGCAGAATCAGGTGGTGGATGCTGTCGATGACTGACGATGGTTGGCCCTCGGTTTGCATGTCCCCGGTGGGAAACCAATTGTGCTGGATCGCCAGGAACAGGACGAGCATCTCGGCGAACCAGAAGACCGGCATCGAGATGCCCAGATAGGCGAGGACAGTGAAGAAGTAGTCGATAATTGAATATTGCTTGACGGCGGCGATGATTCCCAGCGGGATGGCCAGCAGGAGCGCTACGAGGAAGGAAACGCCCAGTAACTCCAGGGAGTTCGGCAGCCGATCACCGATCGTCGTAAGAACCGGTTGCCCATCCTTGTAGGTATTGCCGAAGTCGAGGTGAACCGTACCCCAGAGCCATTTCACATATTGGATGGGCAGGGGCTGATCCAGGCCAAGGGCAACCACCATATCGTGGCGCGCTTGCGCGGACATACGTGGGCTGAATGCCACCTGCTCTGGACCGCCGGGAATCAGATGCAGTAGCCCGAACAGAGCGATACTGATCACGAATAAGAGCGGTATAGCCTGCAGAAGGCGGCGCGCGATATAGGTGCCCACGTTTCCCTACCTCTGCACGGGCGAGGCGGGCGGCTCGCTGTGAGCCGCCCACGTCCCGGTCGATGCCGGTGTTAGCCTATCCACCAATCCTGGGTGTTCCAGCATTCACCACTGTAGGGTCCCGGCATGTAGTTGTGTACGTTGTTGGCATACTCGTAGATGTTCGGCGGATCGTAGAGCCATAGCGCGGGCATTTGTTCGTTCATAATATGTTGCATTTGGCTGAAGATGGCCTTCCGCTTGGCCGTATCCGCCGTGCCCTCTTCTTGCGCGATCAGCTTGTCGTACGTATGGTTGACAAACCAGCCCCAATTGCCGCCGTGCGACGGCACCTGGCTGCTATCGAATTCGCCAAACGTCGCAACATCGGGATCGAGCTGAGCGTTGTTCTCAAATTCGCCGATATCGTAGTTGCCGCTAGGCAAGACCGAGCCGAAATATGTATCGGCGGGATAGTTGACAATGCGCAGGTCGATGCCCAGATTCTGGTAGTCCTGCAAGGCGATCAGCTCATCCTGGGCACGCCACGTGTTCCGAGATGTCGTGCTGTACCGCAAGGTCAGCAGCTTACCGCCCTTGTGCCGACGTCCGTCGGCGCCCAGCTTCCAGCCGGCCGCGTCAAGTAACTTCCCGGCCTTTACCGGATCGAAGGGGTAGGGCTTGATGGATGGGTCGTAGGTAAACAGGGAGGGCGGCTCATCGGAAGCCAGCAATATCGCCCCATGCCACACATTCGTGGCCATGGCCTGACGATCCAGTCCATACTCGAGTGCCTGACGCACTCGCACATCCTGGAGAATGGGGTTCTTCTCGTTCAGAAGCCCCTGCTCAAAGTTGGGAGCCAGACCCGGTACGTAGGTGTAGCCGCTGATGTGTTGCAGCGTGGCCGCCTGCGAAACGTCCAGGAACCAACTGGCTTGAATCTCGTGGGCGCTCAAGGCATTGGTGATCGCTACCTCGTCGGGGATAATGCGGAAGATCAACTTGGAAAGATAGGGCTTTCCGGGCTCATAGTAGTGAGGATTCGGCACCTCGGTGATATTGTCGCCCGGCTTGCGCGACTGCATGATAAACGGCCCGCTGCTGACGGTGGGCTGCTGGTCAAACTTGCTGGTGTTAAGTTGCTTGGGAGTCATTTTGCTCAATATATGAGCGGGCAAGGGGAAATAGTTGTCGGTCCAGTCCGCCGCGAACGAGACCGAAGGAACCTTCAGATGAAAGGTTATCGAAAGGTTATCGGACGAGACGTCGGCGCTCTTGATCGCGGTGAGACCCACGTTGGTATAAATGATCAAATCTTTGTTGGTCCAGGTCCGCCAAGAATAGTCCACGTCGCGCGCATCAAGCGGCTGCCCATCCGACCATACAAGACCAGGACGCAGCTTGAAGGTATAGGTCATCAGATCCTTGGAGATGCCGCCGTTGGCGACGGTGGGAACGACAGTGGCCAGGCCCGGATGCTGCACGCCCTTGTTATCCGTATAGAACAGAGGAGAGAAGAGCGTGGTCTGTACGTTGATCGCGTAGGTCATGTTACTGGTGTTGGGGATCAGCCGGTCAGGCTCTTCATAGAGCCCGTCTATGAAGGTGCCGCCCTTGACCGGAGCGGAGAGGTGAGCGGCATCGGTGATGGAATGTGATGCCATCGGCAAGGTGCCGCCTGCCGCCAGCAGGGCGGCAATTGCCAGCGGGGCTAGAATCCTGATTGGTTTCAAGCTCGCGTTCCCTTCGCTACCCCAACTAAATCACGTGAGGCTTCTTCGTAATGTAGAAGTGGTGCTTGAACCCTGTCAAACGATCTACTGAGCGACAATCCGCTTCGCGGAACCGCCTCCTGAACCGGAACTCGGCAAGCGCGAGGAGAGATGTTCCCCCTCCTCGCGCTTGCCGGAATTTTAGTTTGCCCAGTCCTGCAGGAACTCGCCGCGCGAGGGATGGCGGAGCTTGCGGAGGGCGCGTGTCTCAAGTTGGCGCACCCGCTCTCGCGTTACGTGCATTATGCGGCCGATTTCTTCAAGAGTATGCGCCTCGCCGTCGTGCAGTCCGAAGCGCATGCGGAGCACCGTTTGCTCGCGCGGCGACAGCGTAGCCAGCGCGTTGCGCAAGTAGGCGCTCAACTGCCGGTCCGCCAGGGCGTCGGATGGGGCGGCCGTACCGCCGTCCACGATAAAGTCGAGCAGTAAACTGTCTTCCTCACTCCCCACCGGCGTCTCCAGGGAAATCGGCTCCTGGGCGGTCCGCACCAGATCGATGGCCTTGCGGAGCGACAGGCCCATGCGGGCCGCCACCTCCTCGATCCGCGGTTCGCGCCCCAGTTCCTGCTCCAGGTTATGCGACTGACGCACGTACCGATGCAGCAAATCCACCATATGCACGGGCATGCGGATGGTCCGCCCCTGATCGGCGATGGCGCGCAGGATAGTCTGGCGAATCCACCACGTAGCATAGGTGCTGAACTTGTAGCCGAGGCCATGGTCGTATTTCTCGGCCGCCCGCATCAGCCCCATACTTCCCTCCTGAATCAGGTCCAGGAGAGGGACGCCGCGCCGACTATATTTCTTGGCGATGCTGACCACCAGGCGCAGATTGGCTTCGACCAGCCGCCGACGCGCCGTCACACCCGCGGCGATGACCGCGTCATCCACTAGCCAG
The DNA here is from genome assembly GCA_025924845.1 of Chloroflexota bacterium. Next base: position 4,620 of record JAICHN010000383.1, read on the forward strand.
GCATCGATCATGCCGCGCGCCACCGCTTCCGGCAACCGGGCACAATCGGCGAGGCCGGCCGCCAATACCGAGGCCGACGTACCCTCCGACCGCTCTTGCCACAGGAGGACGGCTTCCCTACGACCGAATTGGAGGATGGTTGCCAGGGCGCGCACTGGTTCGGATTCGCCAAAGGCCATACCTCCCACGCGGAGGCCGTCGGCATCCAGGGCCAATTCGTGGTCCTCACCCTCGGCCTCCCATGCATCATCGTCCGCGATCATCGGATCATCGACCCCGCGCTCGGCCTTCCAAGGACGGAGAGCACGGGCATCGATCGCGATCGCGGCGCGAAGGCGGCTCAGCAAGGCATCGGTTTGTTCGGGAGCGATACCAACGAACTCGCCCAACCTAGCCAGGGCTCCCGTAGTCGAGCGATCGCCCTCCGCGACGCGACGGCAAAGAGCGGCGATCG
>JAICHN010000384.1 GCA_025924845.1 Chloroflexota bacterium
CACGAAGGTGCGGGCTTGGTGTGAGGATTGAGTACCCTGCTGATTGAATAGGCCACGTCGTCCGCGGTGAGCGGCGTACCGTCCGAGAACGTCAAGCCTTTACGCAGGGTGAACGTCCACGTCTTCTTATCGGCGCTTATGGTCGGCGGCGCCGCCGCCAGGGTAAGCCGTGGAGCACCGTTCGGCCCATAGGTATAAAGGCCGTTGAAGAGGGCGCCGCCGACCGTTTCCTCATCTGCTTCCGAAGTGGCCTGAGTCGGGTCAAGCGTGGAAAAGTCGCCGGAAAACGCGACGGTAATTGTCCCCCCATGGGTGGGAGCAGCCGTTGAGTGCCGCAGAGGCGCGGCCCCCGCACCCATGGTTGAAGCCAGGACGGCGAGCGTCGCACAGATCGAAGTTGTGGTGCCTATGCGGGTATATCCCGGAAAACGACGGTTCATGCGTTTTCTCCCCTATCGCGCCTCAGACGCGACTCTACCGGTTAATGCAGACCGTTTACTGCTTCGGAAACGCCTCTTCCACGAAGCGAAGTTCTACGTTCATGTGCTCGTGCATGGCCTGCTGTGCCGCGGCGCCGTCGCCTCGTTCGACCGCGGTGAGAATGGCTTGATGCAGTGCGATCTGGATTGCCAAGAGGCGCTGCTGGTCGGATTCACCGCGCCCAACCAGTTCACCCTCGCGCAGACTTAAGGGAACGGCGCGAAAAAGAGTATCCACCACCAGACCGAAGAAAGGGTTCCCCGTCATCTCGGCCAGCGTGCCGTGAAACCGGCGGTGGTACTCTACCTCCTCTCCCTCCAACACACCCATACGCTCGTGTCGCCTATAGTCCTCGAATGCCGCGTGCAGGGCCGCCGCTGAGGCGGAGGTCGCGCGCTCGGCGGCCAGAGAAGCCACCAGGCCCTCAATGCAGCGCCGCGATTCGATGAGCGCAAGCAACATATCCCGTTGCAAAGCGGCGGGCAACGACGGTTCGTCTAAGTCAATGGGAGGGAGTTGCACCTTGTAGCTCACAAAGGTGCCCTGGCCTGCCCGGCTCTCAATCACACCCATCATGGCCAGAGCCTGCAACGCTTCACGGACCGAGGAGCGGCTTACCTGCAGCATGGCAATCAACTGACGTTCGGAAGGCAGCTTATCGCCCACCTTGAGCTTGCCGGTCTGAATCTGGCGCACGATCTGTTCGACGATCGATTGCACGACGGTGACTTTTCGAGGCCGCTCTAGGCTAATCGTCGGATGCACGGCGTACTCTCCAGTGCCAGGTGTAGCCGTATTGGGAAACGGCAATGAGATGAACTGGGCTCACCATAGACGCGGGACAATATCACTAGAGGTGCAGGCAACCTACATCGTTGCCGTTTCCCCTTTTGGATCGGGGCGCCGCGTTCCACCCTCTGAGCATGCTGGTCCGACCAGCGGCCATACTACCACAGGTCTCGTTGCCGGCACAAGGCGGAAGCGCATGATCACGAGCGATCTGCATTGTGACCTACAGATCAGGATGCTACGATCCCGTTAGTGGCGATATGGCAGATTCTGGAGGTGAACCATGTCAACCTTGCCTATATGCCCACGGCTCCTAATGCCGCCTGCAGTACGCCGACTTGTCGGCGCAGCGTCAATCCTATGCCTATGCGTGCTCACCATGCCGCCGTTGGAAGCACACGCCGCCGAAGTGCAGCCCACGGAATGGACACGCTACCACGTTGACTCCAGCAACAATGCCCTGATCAAGCAGTCCGGTGTGGCGTCCGTGGCGTGGCGCAGTCCGAAGCTCGCGCAGCAAGCCTATACGGTTTCCGTGGTCGGCAACCGCGTGTATGGAGATGGCGTAAAGGGTAAGTTCGCCGCCTTCGCGCTGGACCGGCGCACCGGGAAGGTGCTCTGGAATGTTCCACTTGACAACGGGGCAATGTCACAGCCCCTGGTGGTCGGCAACCGTGTGTTCATCGGTTCGGGCAACCAGGCATTCTTCTATCGGAACGGTATTCAGTATTTTGGTACCGGCTCCAATTCGATCTACGCGCTGGATGCCGCTACCGGGAAGCAGATCTGGCGGCTCCGCTTGCTTGGGGAGGCGATGCCGACCCCCGTCTACCAGGCCGGCGTCATCTATTGGGTGACCGGGGGACGACGCTTTCTGGCGATCGATGCCTCAAATGGACACATTATCTGGCAACTTGGCCTGCCCTCGTTGATGAGCATGTCGTCGCCCGCGCAGTATGGCGATCTTCTGATTTTCGGCGGCGCGCGCACCTACAACGAATTCGCCGTGAATATCAAGACCCATAAGCTCGCCTGGCAATACAAATGGACCACCTGGAAAGGCCTGCCCATTACCAACGGCGTGGACGACTGCCCGCCCGCGGTCGCCCACGGTATGGTGTTCTGCAACGGCAGCGCCAGCGTTGATCCTGACCGCCACCCGGGCGGCGTGATCCGTCAGTTTGCCTGGGCCATCGACGCGAAGACCGGCAAACTGCTCTGGCAGTACGATCAGGGAAACGGCCGGCGCACCAAGTTCAATGCCGGAGGCGTACCGACCGCAGTCGGCAATGTGGTGTATGTCGAGGCGCCCGGCAGCCACGGCCTTGACGCGCTGGACCAGCGAACCGGCCGGTTGATCTGGAAGGCGACGCTCGGCGCGACCGATCGCAGCGGCTCCATAGTCGACGGATCCTCGCTCTACATTACCGACGATGCCGGCACCCTGTACCACTTTGATGCTAAAACCGGCAAACTCTTGCACCAGATGAAGAATGGCGGCGGCATGAGCACGATCGGCATGGTGCTGGCCGGTGGAACCCTGTTCATCCCGAGCAAGGCCGAGGTGGTGAATGCCATTCCCACGCGGTCGATTGATTCGGCGCCGCACGGCGATCTCCGTCCCTTCCATGGCTACCTGGGGCCGCCTCCGGCCGCGTAATGCCGAGTAGTCTGGCCGCTGTGAATTCGCCATGTAATTGACAGGGCAACGGTACGCAGCCTATTATCGAAGGGTTCCGGAAACGTTTCGGTAAAGCCGGTTCCCGTGATGTACGGTTGTTATAATCGCTCAAGCCGACTCAAGTTGGGCGAGACCAGGTGCATCTGCAAGGTAGTCGCGGGCAGGCAGATACGTTTGGTGCTGGAGGATCGCCATGACTGATTCGGCCCTAAATAACTGGAGCGGGCCGGAACCCGATCCGTATTGGACGCTGTGTACCGACCAGCGTGAGCCCTGGCTGCGCGCCTATATCGGCAACGGGATGCTTGCCGGCCAGGTGACCGCCGAGGGCGGATTGGCGGGGCGCCGCGAGCAGCCGTTGCGCCTGGCGGCCGGCCTATTCGACCGGGCGCCCGGCCGTGAGGTGGAGCACCCGGTGCCCCTGCCCGGTTGGCGCGGCTTGTCGTTACAACTTGGCGACCGGCATTTGAGTCCCGGCGGGGCGGACCGTTATGGCCAGGACTTGCACCTCTACGATGGACTGGTCGAAACCACCCATTCCTGGACTCTTCGCGAGGGGACGATCACGGCCGTAACAGTTCAGGCCGTTCTCCGCCAGAAGGAGCGCCTCAGTCTGACCCGATTGAGCTTGATCGCTTCGATGTCCTGCTCGGTTACGGTGTCGGTCGAGCCCGACCTGCCTCGTCCGCCCGCGCCGCGAGAAACCGGGCGCGGCCTCCATGCCGGCTACCCGTGGGTGACCGCCCAAACCTACGAGCGGGATATTCACCTGGCCGTGGCGGGAGCGCTGATTGACGAGGATGCGGCACCGGTGGGCGCCCCAGGCGCCCTCGCGGCAACCTGCCGTCTTGCTCCGGGCCAGGCGCACCATTTCGCCTGGATCACCGCCGTACACGATAGCCGGTCGGCTGCCGACTCCTTCGGGGCCGCGCTTGCCGACGCGGCACGGGCGGCGGCAATCGGCGCGCCGGCGCTCCTGGCCGGACATACCGCTGCCTGGCACGAGTTGTGGCAGGCCGATATCCAGATCGAGGGCGATCCGGAGGTGCAGCGCTTCGTACGCGCCGGCCTGTTCGCGCTCCTCTGCAGCCTACGGGAGGGCGTCCCGGCGAGCATCGCCCCCATGGGACTGTCGAGCATGGGCTACAATGGCCACATTTTTTGGGATGCCGACACCTGGATGTTCCCCCCTTTGGCGCTCGTTCATCCCAACCTGGCTCGCGAAATGCTCACCTACCGCCAGGATCGACTCTCGGCGGCGCGCCTCCGAGCACGGGCCGAAGGCTACGACGGCGCTATGTTTCCCTGGGAAAGCGCCACGGCCGGCGACGATGTAACGCCCCTCTCCATCGCGCGCACCGGCCTGAAAGAGCACCACATCACGGCTTGCGTAGCCATAAGCCATTGGCAGTATTACCTGGCAAGCGGCGACCGCGCGTGGCTGGCGGATCGGGGATGGCCCGTGCTTGAGGCAGCCGCCGCCTTCTGGTGTTCTCGGGTGATCCGCACCAAGCGCGGCTACGAGATTCATGATGTGATCGCGGCGGACGAGTATGCCGAGGACGTGAACAACAATGCCTTCACCAACGGGGCGGTGCGTGCCGCTCTGTTGGCGGCCATAGCGGCGGGCGCCGTGCTGGATCGCCCAATCTCCGGCGCCTGGCAGGAGATCGCCGATCATTTGGTGATGCCGATGGCGGATGATCTGGTCCTGGAGTTCGACGGCTACGATGGCCGCGTGGTCAAGCAGGCCGACGTGGAATTACTCACCTTCCCCCTGGAATATCCCCTCAGCCGAACCGCGATCGCCTGTAACCTCGATACCTATCGCCGCGTAACGGATCCGGGTGGGCCGGCCATGGGCCGCAGCATCTCCGCCATCATCGCGGCTCAGTTGGGACGCCGCGAAGAGGCTCGGAAGTTGTTCGCCGCCTCCTACGAGCCGCATCTGTGGGGTCCGTTCTACGCCCTGGCCGAAACCCGCACCAATGGCGAAGTGCATTTCCTCACTGGAGTGGGCGGGACACTTCAATCGCTGCTCTTCGGCTTCGCGGGGCTGCGCCTGCACGACCCCTGCCCGGCGCTCGATCCGCTCCTTCCCGTCGGCTGGGAGGTGCTG
>JAICHN010000385.1 GCA_025924845.1 Chloroflexota bacterium
CGCCCGGCCCGTGCGGTGGGCCGGGCTGCCGCTACCAGAACAGTGGTCACGCGTGTTCCCCTCGGACGGATCGACCTGCGATTTGTATTGTTTGGGGCCTCCGGCCGCGGCCGGATGTGGCCCATGTCAGACGAGCCGGAGGCTCCGTCTTACCCATGATCATGAGCGGCCTTCGGTGGGTCGCTCCCCGAGCACGACGGTCATGTCGCGCTCGGCGCCCGCCCTGAGCAGGGTGAGAGGAAGCGGCGTACCCGACGAAAGGTCGCCGAGCGCGCGAAGCAGGTCGTCGGGTTCGCGAAGCACGGTGCGCCCGGCGTTGAGTAACACATCGCCCGGCAGAAGGCCGCCGCGCGCGGCGGGGCTGCCCTTCAGCACCTCGAGGACCAGAAGCCCGCGTCCCGCTGCGTTGCCGGGCACTGCCACCAGTTGCGTTTGTACGCCCAGGTAGGCGGGCCGCGTTTCGCCCGCCAGGAAGCGGCGCACCACGGCGCTGGGCACGGCCAGGGCGAGTCCTCCCGCCACCATACTGTTGACCCCAACTACGCGCCCTTGCGCGTCGACCAAGGGGCCGCCGGAGTTGCCGGGCGCCAACCTGATATCCGCCTGGATCCACCGAGCGCCGTCCTCGCCGGCCACCGCATGGACGATGCCCATACTGAGCGCGCGGGCGAGGCCATGCGGGTTACCCATGGCCAGGACAAGCTGACCCACGCGCAGTGCGTCGGAGTCGCCGATCGGCGCGGCGGGCAAGTTGGCGGCGGCCACCTGGAGGGCCGCCAGGTCGTGTGCCTCGTCCCGCGCCGTCACCTGAGCGGACAACACGGCGCCATCGGCCAGTTCCACGTCAATCTCGGACCCACGTACAACATGCGCGTTGGTCACGATCAGCCCATCGGGACCCCAGATGATGCCCGAGCCCATACCTCGTTCGCGGACACGCACCTCCACCACACTGGGCGCCAGCCGGCCGGCCAGAGCGGCGGCCGATTGGTCCAGAGCGGACGCGCCCAGGGTTGGAGGAAGAATCGCCGTTGCCATAGTCTACCGTCCAGTCTCTTGTCGTTCGCCTACAGTCAGCGTAACGGAGTGCAAGGCGCCGCCGCGAATCACCCGCGCCGAAAGGCCGGTCCCCACGCTCTCCGGGCCTAACTGGTCCTGTACGTGGTTGGTGTCTTCCACGGTCTTCTCGCCCAGGGTGATCAGAATATCGCCCAGCAAAAGTCCGCCGCTCGCCCCTGGGCCCTTTTCCTCCACGCTCACCAGCATCAGGCCGCCGCTCTGGGTAAGAGACAGCGTGCGCGCCAGATCATCGGGCAGACGCACCGGTTGCAAGCCCACGCCCAGATAGCCTCGGCTAACCCTCCCGCGGGCCAGGAGGGCCGCGCTCACCCGAGCGATCGTACTGGTGGGGATGGCCAGCGCCGACCCGCGCGAGAGCCCGGAAGTGTTGAGGCCCACCACGCGCCCCGCCGCGTCAACCAGTGGTCCGCCGGAGAAGCCGGGGTAGAGCGTGAGATCGATGCGAATCCTGGCGTCCACCGTGCCGCCCTTCCAGGTCCGCCAACTGCCGCCGATGGCGCTGATAATGCCGAGGCTGGCCGAAAGGCCATCTCCACCCGGCCGTGCCGCGGCCAGGGCCAACTGACCGACGCGCAGAGCGGCCGAATCACCGATCGAGGCCGGAATCAGGTCGGCATGATCCACGCGGAGGACCGCTAGATCGGTGCCCGCGTCGCGGCCGGCCAGGGTGGCCTTTACTTCCTGCCCACCAGGCAACACCAGGGTGATGTCTTCTTCTTGCTGGATAACATGATCGGCAGTCACCACCACGCCCGGCGCCCAGACGATGCCGGCCGCCGCCACGTGGCGACGTGCCCGCACCGCGACGATGCTCTTCCCCGCCAGCTCAACGGCGCTCGCCAGTTCATTGGAGACGGCCGCCAGCGTGCCGGCGCCTCCTTCGGTTTCCGTACTCATAGTCCTGCTCGTCCTTTGCCGCTACCGGAGCGGCCCATGCCGCTCGCCGTGCTTTCATTGTGCCTTCGATTGGTGGCGCGGACACCGGCCGACCGGGTAGGATGGAACCTGGACGAATGGGCAGGATAGCGGCGCGCTGTCGATTGATGACGTACACTACATCTATAGCGACCGAGGTTGGCGGGGCGACAAGATGAGCGAGTTGTCTGATGAGTTCGCGCGGTTCTTCACGCTGAGTGAAGCGCGTATCCTACTGCCGGAGCTGCAAACGCACTTCGTGCGCTTCGCCCAGGCGCGCGGCGCGACGGCGCGCACGGTCGAGGAACTGGAAGAGCTTGAGCGGCAGCGAACAAGGGCGAACACGATCGAGCTGGCCCGACCGCTCCGGATGTTGCGCGAGACACTGGGCGTACACGCCGAGGAGATGCGCGAATCATTGCGCATGGTGCAGGATCTGGGAGTGGTGATTAAGCGCCTTGACCCTATCCTGATCGACTTCCCGAGCATTCGCGCCGATCGGGTGATCTTTCTTTGTTGGCAAGAGGGCGAGGAAACGATCACCTACTGGCACGAAGTGGCCGACGGCTTCGCGGGCCGTCAAGCGCTCTAGCCTGCCGCTCAAACCTTCTCGCAAGCAAACCAGGAACGGGACTTCGTCCCGTTCCTGGTTTGCTTCTACTTACAGCTTCTCGAACCAGCCGGTGGGGGAGTTGGGGCAGGTCGTGGTATCGAAAGCCGCGTGCGCGCCGCTGCCGGCCCACTGCACGGCGTTAGCCAGAATGCGACCCACGTTCGGATCCTGATAGATAGGGTAGGTCTCGTGGCCGGGACTGAAGTAGAAGATACGCCCCTGGCCGCGCTTGAAGCAACAGCCGCTGCGGAAGACCTCACCCCCGCTGAAGGAGCTGATAAACACCAACTCGTCAGGCTGAGGGATATCGAAATACTCACCATACATTTCCTGGCGGGGCAGGATAACCGCTTGCGGCACGCCCGCCGCGATGGGGTGGCCGGGGCTAACCGTCCATACCACCTCGCGATCGTCGGCCTCGCGCCAGCGTAAGGAGCAGCTTGTGCCCATCAAGCGCCGGAACGGCTTGGACAGGTGACCGGAGTGGAGGACGACCAGCCCCATACCGGACAGCACGCGCTGCTGCACTCGATCCACCACCGCGTCGTCTACCTTTTCGTGCCCAACGTGGCCCCACCAGGTAAGTACGTCGGTAGCATTCAGCACCTCGGCCGTCAAGCCGTGCTCGGGCTGTTCCAGCGTGGCGATGCGCGTAGTCGCTCCATCCTTTAGATAGCTGTGCAAGGCCGTGTCGATGGCGCTGTGCAGGCCGTTCGGGTACACCGCCCGCGTCCGGGGATCCTCGCGATCGTGAATGTTCTCGTTCCAAATTGTGACGCGTAGGGGCATGATCCACTCCTCTTAACTACGTGCTCCGGGTGTCCTCAATCTTGCGGTAAAGAGGTTATGGCGGCGGTGACCGCCATAATCGCTCTCGCATCTACACCGTCACCACGCGGCGGTGTACCCGGCAGCGCTCCGCCTGAATGATACAACTGATTTGGTCGACTGCCTGAAGCAGCTGGTCCTGGTGATTGACCACTACGTAATCGTACTCCCACATGGCCGCCGTCTCGACATACGCTTTCTGGAGCCGGAGCGCGATCTGGGCTTCCGATTCGGTGCGCCGCTGCTTGAGGCGGGCCGTCAGTTCCTCGATCGAGGGGGGAGCGAGAAAAATGAAGACGGCATTGGGTACGCGGGCCTTAACCTGACGTGCCCCCTGCACATCGATCTTGAGGAGCACATCGCGCCCCGCCGCCAATTGCTCGCGCACCTGCTCGCGCGGCGTGCCGTACATATTGTTGTAGAGTTCGGCCGATTCGAGCAGTTCGCTTCGGTGCAGCAAATCGAGGAAGTGATCGGTGGAATAAAAGAAGTAATCGACCCCGTGTCGCTCGTTCGGGCGCGCGGGCCGCGTCGTGGCCGTGATCACGTGATAGATCTCGAAGCCGCTCGCCTTTAACTGCTCGATCGCCGCGTCCTTTCCTACGCCTGAGGGGCCGGAGAGCACGAACAGCAGACCGCCCGACGTGGGATCATTCATCGGCATCCTGCTCGTCAAGTGATGCCGTCGGTTCGGCCAACCGGCGCAGAACCTGGGATGGGGCGAGAAAGCTGGCCACCATATGGCCATCGTCGAGCACGATGAGCGAGCGCAACTCGCGGTGCCGGCTCACGTCGAGCAGCACGCCGCGTTCCTTTCCCTCCCGAATCACGCGCCGGATCGGCGCCGTGGCGCTATCCAGCACGGCGACCACACGTCCAACCACAACATAATTCTGGGCACCCACATTTACCATTTCAACCTGCGCCATTCGTCGCCGTTCTCTCCTCGCACGCCCGTGAATCTACCAGACTGTTGCGTAGGAACGTACCATGCCCTGGGGAGTACGGTGAAATGGATCGGAACGCCATTCCTTTCACGCACGGCCGTGCGGCGAAGGTGTTGGGAACCCAGACTCCGGGATTCGCCTCACCTACGGTGCTTGCCGATTTCGTGCCGGCATCTACGAACCGGCTTCTCTGTAGTCACCGATCCAATGGACATATGATGCTTTGCCGTTGAGTTGTCGTAAAAGCCGGCGATCGTCAGTCCAGAAGGCACATTCCAATTGTTCGGCGAGGGCCAGATAGTGCGCGTCATAGGTCGCGGAAAGGTCAAACAGCGCGGCGAGGCTAAGTGCGCGCTCATGGAGGCGGGGAGACTCTTGGAGCAGGACGGGAAATGCCAGGAACCGGGCCAATAGAGTCTGTGCGTCGGGGGATGAAAGATCGCTTCGAATCGTACGTACGTGAAGGATATTGGTGACCTCGTACGGCAAGAGAGCCGGCGCCACGATTGGTTCGCCTAACTCGGCGGAGGCGCTATACAGTGCGAGTGCTTCGTCGGAATAGTCCTCCGGCAGTACCCATTTGGCGGCGAGCGAGGCATCAACACATATCATGCGTGCTGTCTCTCACGTAGAGACCGTGCTTCCTCCAACAATTCCCAGGAGGGCGAGAAACGTTTCCCA
>JAICHN010000386.1 GCA_025924845.1 Chloroflexota bacterium
GCCAGCCCAGCTTCTCGAAGCCGCGCGCCGCGATTTGCCCGGTGCGGCCGGGCGGCACCGGTGGGGTCTGGCGAGCCTCACGGGCCGGATACGAAGGATCACCCGCTATGCCGGCGATACCCATCTCGCGGTCGTTAATCGCATAGAAGGGATGCAGATCCTCGTAGGTGATCGGCCAATCGGGACAGAGCCCGTGCTCGGTGCCGCGCCGAAAATCGGAGGGTCGATAACGCGGCCAGGTACCGGTGAAGTGGATGGTTGAGCCGCCGACCCCGTTATACATCAGGGGAACCACGGAATCGCCGGTTACGGGATAGTCATGGGCGAAGCCGCGCACATTTGGCGAGGTATGCCAGCGGCCCATGGTCCGCTGCATCTCGTAATTGGGGGAGCTATGGGGCCGCTCATCCGGCTGCACCCATGGGCCCTGCTCCAGGCAGACCACCGAGATTCCCGCCTCGGCCAGCAGTTTGGTGATCGCGGCGCCACCCATGCCCGCGCCGATCACCAGCACGTCCACCGGGTCGGGATTGGCGCCAATCCACGCGCTCATGCCTGTCCCGCCCGTGCCATATCGAGGGTGCGCTTGTAGGTGCCCCGGGGGACGGCAGGCCGATGGGTGGGGTTTCCCGGATTAAAGGGGTCCATGGCATAGCCCAGGGGCTGAGGCGCCTGGTTGTAGTCGTAGCCCAGTGCTTGGATGGCGGCGACCACGGCGGGCTGGGCGTAGTAGCTGTAGTAGGCAAGGGCTTGCAAACGGATGAACACGAGTGGCTGAGCGGCTTCAAGCTGCTCGAGGAGTACGGTGCGTTGCTCGGCGGATTGGGCCGCGAAATCGCCGCCCGCGACGTCTCCCAGGCCGGCAAGCAGGGGAAGCAGCCACTCCTCCCGAACGCTCCGGCCGAGCTGGTCTACGAGAAAGGGCGCGGTGCCCGCGGCCGAGGCGCTGGGGAAGCCGTCGCCTCCCGGCAGCAAGGTATCCAGCACCGCTGTCAGGATATGTAGCTGCCGGCCGGTTAGGGCCAATGTGTCGTCAGCCATGCCCATGCTCCTCCGCAATCTTAAGTCTGTCGCCTCGCGATCGTGCCGGATCTATTGTAGACCGGAAGGCGCGGCGCTTGTAAACGTATGGAAATCTTTAGTACACGTTCCGGTACCATCGCCTACCCCCTATTCAGGGGCCGCGCGACACCCTGAACAGGGGTGGGGCGGGATCGCGCCACGTTGTAAGGTAAGACTACCTCCTAGACGAGTGCACGCGTGACCGGGGGTAATCGATGAAGACGACCTCGGCGTCCCGATTCCTCAGTGAGTCGGACCCGAAGGACGGTTGATTTCCCACACTCAATAGGAGAAACTAGGATGAACAAAACCGCTACCGCGTTCGCGAGCCTCGCCGTCGTCGCCGGCATCACCGGGGGCGCTACCCTGACCGCCCAGGCTCATCCCGCTTATGGATCAGCGCACGTGGTGTCCCACCACCCGAGCAGTGTGGCGCTCACCCGACTGCACGCCATGCTGCAGGCGCCGAACATCTCGGTAGATCGCGTGACGCGCCCCAGTGATGGAGGCACTCCAGGATTCTAATTGTTCGACTCAGGACCAAGCAAGAGGAGCGGCGTCAGGTTCATGACGTCGCTCTCGGCATGCACGGACAATGACGGCTGGTCCGGGCCTTGCCGCACCAGAATCCGCTCGATCAGGGGCAGCGCCGGCATTTCCCATCCCGCGCTCCAGGCCGCTTCGAATCGCTCCGTGCCGAGCGATGTCTGAAGCCGCTGAAGGTCGGGCTGATAGACCAGTTGGCTGACCGTGGGGAGCGGCACACCGGTGCTGTCTCGCAGCGCGGCGGCGCAGGCAAACAAATGAGTGCTCAGCTCATGTACCAGCCGTTCACGCCCACTGGCGGCGCTCCAGCGGAGCAGGACGTGGGCAATTCCTTCCAACGCGGGCGGCTGGCGCGGTCGATCGTCCAGGGCCAGGGAGATACGCAGGCTCGCCGCGTAGAGTCCGGCGGCGCGTTCTAGTTGTTCCTGGTCACGGGCCAGATGCGCCGTATGAAGGTGGGCGTTGCAGAGTCCCGCCTGATCGCCCAGTTCCTGCCAGATGTCCTCCGCCCGGGCAAGGGCCGCTTCCGCCTCGGCGAAACGGCGCTGCCGGGTGTGAACCAGGCCCAGGTTCAGCAAGAAATCGGCCATGCTTTGCCGATTTCCCTGGCCTCGGTGGATTTCGATGCTCTCGATCAGCGCCTTTTCCGCCGCCACGTCATCGCCCAGGTCGTAGCGGAGCAGACCGAGATTGCCCACCACCCGAGCGATCCCCGCCGTGTCGTCCAGCTCACGGAAGAGCTTGAGACTTGCTTCCCAGCGCGTACCGGCCTCTTTGAGGTCGCCTTCCGTGCGGGCCAGGATGGCGCAGCGGTTGAGCGCGGAAGCGCGGAGCGCGGCCGGGGCTTGCGGCGCACCATCCAGGGCGCGCGTCGTCCAACGCCGCCCCTCGCCCGCCAGGCCCCGGATGTACCAATAGCGGCCAAGCGCGTTGGCTAGGCGTAGCGCGCCTACGCGATCCCCGTCCGGACCAAGGCCCCAGGCCAGAGCGGCACGGATATTCTCCAGTTCGTGATCCAGGCGCCGCAGCAGCGTCCCCTGGTCCGCCGCGCTCCAGGCCGCCATTACCGACTCGCAATGCTCGGCAAGCCAGGTCAGTCGCCGCGCGTGCGGCGCCTGCTCCGCGCCTTCGGTAAGCTTCAGTTGTCCGTACTGCCGCACCGTCTCCAGCATCCCATAACGCGCGAACTCCTCATCCCTAAAGGTGACGAGGGACTTCGCTACCAGGCCGCCGAGGGTCTCCAGAACCAATTCTTCCGGCAGATCGGCGTCCGCGCAGACACCCTCGGCCGCCGCCGGCGTCCAGCCGCCGACAAAGACCGTGAGCCGGCGGAGCAGCGTACGCTCCTTCTCCCCCAGAAGGCTGTAGCTCCAATCCATGGCGGCACGCAGCGTCTGTTGGCGCGGCAGCGCCACCCGGCTGCCGCCGACCAGCAGCGAAAATCGATTATCAAGCCGCGCCGCGAGATCCTCGAGGGAGAGGAAGGCCAACCGCGCCGCCGCCAGCTCGATGGCCAGCGGAATGCCGTCGAGCCGCCGACAGATATCCAGGACCAAGGGGGCCGTCGCGTCGTCCAGGACGAAGCCGAGCCGACGAGCCCGCGCACGCTCGACGAAGAGGAGGACCGCGTCATAGGTATCCAGGCTCGCCGCCGAGCAGCTTTGCCCCGCGCTGGGTAGGGACAGCGCCGGCACCACGCACACCAGTTCACCCGGTAAATCCAGCGCTTCCCGGCTGGTCGCCAGCACCGTGAGCCGCTCGCACTTCTCCAGCAGGGAGGCGACCAGCCGGGTGACCGGATCCAGCATATGCTCGCAGTTATCCAGCACCAGCAAGAGATGGCGCGGCTCCAGGAACGTCCCGATCGTGCGCTCGAGCGGGCATTCCGGATCCTCAAGGAGGCCGAGGGCGCCGGCCAGCGTGCGCGTCACTGGATTCGGCCCACTCGGGACGTCGAGATCCTGGCGTATGGGCGCCAACCCGGCCAGCTCGCACAGCCAGACACCGTCCGGATAGGCTTGCAGGAGCGATTCGCCGACCCGCAGGGCGAGCCGCGTCTTTCCCGCGCCTCCGGGGCCGGTAAGCGTCACCAGGCGGGCCGTGCCCAGGGCGCGTCGAATAGTCTCACGCTCGCCTTCCCGCCCGACAAAGGTGCTGAGCGCGGTAGGCAGATTGGACTGGCGGGGCGCGGCAGGCACCGCGAGCGGCCGTGCCGGCGGCGCCCGCCGTTGCTTGCGGAGGCGCGTAGCAAGGGCGGCAGCCTCGGCATTCGGCTCCAGACCGAGTTGCTCGTCGAGGGCGCTCCGCAGCCGCTCATATACCCGCAGCGCCTCACCTCTATCTCCCATGGCGGCCAGAATGGTCATTTGTCGGATCGCGGCGTCCTCGTGCGCCGGATCGGCGGCGAGCAGCGTGTCCAGAGCGGCGCGCGCCTCGGCCAGGTCGCCCCCCTCACCGCACAGGCGGGCCAGATGCAAGAGTACGGCGATACGCAGCGCCGCCAGTTCCTCGCGCCGCTGCGTGGTCCAATCCTCGTACAGATCGTCCGGCAAATATGCGCCGCCATAAGTGGCAAGCGCGGCTCGGCAGGCCGCGATGTCGTGGCCGGCGAGGGCTGCATTGGCCGAGGCGACGAACACATCGGCATCTACCCAGAGCGTCCCATTATCGGGGAGGGCGAGCACGCCGGCGCGCGCCTCCAGCACAGAGTTGCCGGACGGCAGGTCAAGGGCGCGGCGCGCACCGTGTGTTGCCCCGCGCAGCGCGACGCTCGCGGCGATGGGATCCTCATCCGGCCAGAGGAGGTCCAGCAGCTGCTCCCGTGTCTGCCGCCGACCGGGCACGCTGAGCAGGAGCTTGAAGAGCGAGACGGCTTTGCGGCGCGACCATACGGAATCCTCGAGGGCGACGCCGGCTCGCGTCACGGAGAAGCTGCCCAACGTGGTCACCCGAAAGGTCGGGACCTCCGCTGCCGGCGGATCCGGGGCGCTCGCGCCGGAAGGCGCCCGCTTGCCTATGTAGCGCGACTTGGTTTTCCCGTTCTCCCACCAATACGCGTACCAATAGGGGCCATGGCCGGGCCCCTCGGCGCAGATTCGGCAGGTCGGCTTATTACAGCGCGTATATTTGCGTTGGTAGGTGACGGCGGAGGGATCGGGAACGGCAGGCGCGGGTCCAGGGGTCGCGTCCGCCGGCGGAGTGCGCGTACGTTGCGCCATGGCAGCCCCCCATTTTGGCGAAGGCGCCCCCGGCATTCTTCTCTAAGGCGCGCCGATCTTCTCTACTCCTACCCCATTGTCGCACCCTCGGCACCTCTGGGCGGCCGAGCAATCACGCCCTGCACGCTGATGTAACGGGCGCGGCGTAGAGTACAAGACAGGGAAGCGGCCATGGCGCCGCCGAAGCGAAAGGTACAAAGAGATGAAGCTCCAGGGACTGCTGTTTGAAGGACA
>JAICHN010000387.1 GCA_025924845.1 Chloroflexota bacterium
CCCCGGCACCGCCAACCCCGCATGCACCACGATACCGTCGGCCGCCGCATGCACGGGTGTACCGTCCGGCCCAGCGATATCGATGCCCGGATGGAACGACTGAAAGGGCGTGCTGCCGCCCCACAGGGTGGTTATTACGCCCTGGATAGGCGGCAGGTACCCCGATACATTCTGCAGAGCGCCGCCCGCGATGAGCTGCGCGGCCGTCATGCTTGCGTAGGCACGCGCATTGACTCCGTAGTTCTCGAACTGCTGAACCTCGGCGGGCGTCACGTCGATCGGCGCTTCCACCCAGGCGGGCAATGGACTGAGCGGAATAGGTAGGGCCACATATTGCGGCTGAGGACCGGGAGGCGGCACCGCGGCGGGAGCGGGACCGGGCGGCAGCAGCGGCGATTTGCCCTGTGACGTCGCCGTGCCCGTGGGGCGAGGAGCCGACGGTGCATCAGAGGCTGGGGTCGCCGTCGCGGTAGGCACCCGCGTCCTCGTTCTCGTCAAAGCTGAGGTCGGCATGACCGTGGGAGTTTCGCTCGCCGAAGGCGTTGCCGTGACAGTAGCGGTATCGGTCGCCGTCGAGTGCCGCATCACCCGCGTGGCGCTGACCTGGTCGGTCGGGTCGTCGGCGGGCGTTGCCGTATTGGGCGCGCTCACCGTGGGCGAAGCGGTAGTAGTGGCGGATGCAGTAGCCATGGATGATGCGGCCACGGTAGCCGTGGCGGTTGCCGAATCGGTCGGCAACGCCGTAGCGGTGTCGCTCGGAGCACCTCCATCGGTAACCAACGTGTGTGGCCGATGCACGGTCGCAGTCGGCGAGGACGTTGCGGACGGCAGCGCCGTAAAACTCGGCGGTGGGGTGGCAGTAGGCGACGGCGTATGGGTCGCCCGCGATGTGGCAGTGGAGGTCGGCGTGGCGGTGGGCGGCGCGGTTCGGGTGGCGGTTGCCGAAGCAGTATCCGTGACTGAAGGCGAAGCCGTGATCGTAGGCGTGTCCGTAGCACGGGCAGTCGGCGTTCCGGTGGGTGTTTCAGTGAGCGTAAGAGAAGGCGAGGGCGGCGTCACCTGAAGTGAGGAATCGATGACGGTATCGACGGGTGACGGCGATCCGGACGGGTCGGTAAAAATGGGGGTCACCGCGCTCGTGGCCGTGACCAGAGGCAAGTCGGCGACGCCGCCCCCCACATCAAGCGCGCCGGTGCCGCTCTTACCGACACTGCCGTTGTTTAATCCGTTGCCGGGAAACAGCCTGCCCGGTGCTTGAGGCGTTGGCGTAGCGGTGCCTGCGACCGTCAAGCGAGTCAGACCGCTCACCCCGCGCTTGGCCGCCCGCGTACCCTGGCTCTTAACCGGATGAGGCAAAGACTGCTTCCAGAGGGCGGCACGCTTCTTCCAGGCGGCAAGGGCCGTCTGATAGGCGTCCCAGCGCTGCGTCCGATCCCACCACGCCTGCTCGAGCACTGCGTTCTTGCTCATCGCTGCCGTAAACGCTTGCTGATAGACTTTCGCCCTTGCTTGGTAAAGCGGTAAGAATTGCGCATATACGGCATTCCCGGCACTGAGAATCGGCGAGAGCCGAGCTAAGGGAGCCTGCTCCGATGCCACGGCTTTGGCTATAGCCGGATCGGCAAACAGCCCGGTCATTCGTATGCTCAACTGAATGGTAGTGGTATCGGAGAGGGTCTCGGTCGCGGTAACGGTGGCGCTGCCGTCGATATGTAAGTCCAGGCTCATCCGGAGCGGACTGGGCGGTTGAATGCTCGTCGGTACGGGCATGGTAAACACGCTGTAAGTCACGTTGGCCGGCAGCCCCGAAACGAGGCTCCCTTGCGACTGTACCTGCAGCGTTGTCCCGTCACTGATCGGCGTAGTCGCGCTCAGGGTCCAATTCGCCGCGGCCTTGGGTAAAACGCGTGGGCTCAGCGGCGTGGTCGCCGTGCCGGCCGGCGCCCCATTGTAACCGGACTGATACTGCCCCAAATGCGCCGTCACGTCCGCGAGCGATGTGGGGCGCGTGGCGCCGCCTGCAATGCCCGATGGTAGGTGAGGCGCGCGCGTTGAGGCGACCTCCGGCAGAAAAAGACCGGCAAGGTGCGCGTAGGCCGTGGCGGCGTCGGCGCCCTGCAGCATAGTCGGCGTATACCAGGGAGGGGCGATCACCGCCGGGGCGGACGAGGGCGGCGGTGCCGCCTGAGCGGCCACAGTGGTAAGGGCTACATCCGTGGCCGCCACGTCGATCTGATGGACCGGAATCGCAAGCTGTGCCGTGCCGAGCGACTGATAACGAGGAGGCAGAAGGGGCACGCCTTCCGTTGGTCCATCCGAGGCGCCACTCTGGTCGTCGGCGGGCATCGCGTCGGCTGCCGGCACGGAGGAGGCAGGCATGTGAGCGCCGCGGAGAACACCAGGGCCGGCGCCTCGGTAATAGGGCGGGTCGGCCGTCACCTTGGCCGGTGGCGGCAGGTCCTTCATGCGCGCGGCGAGGATCGACGCTTGGCGCGCCTGGGTCTCGAGTGGTGAGCGCACGGTGGTCAGAAGGTCCGCCAGGGCTAAGGAGCCTGTCAACGAATCGGCGGTCGCGAGTGTATCGACCAGGGCGGATCGCTGAGCAATCAGCGCGTTGAGTTGCGAAACCAATCCGTCATATTGGTCGGTGGCTTGGGCACCGGGCGCGGGCAGCACGATAAGAAGGACGAGGGCGACCGCCACCCGTCCCCGCAGGCCGTCGCTTCTATGCCGCGGTTGACGCAGCGCCACGCGGCAAGCTCTCAATTACCCAGATGACCTCGAGACCCAGAGTCCTGGCCCAGCTCTTCATCAGCGCCTAACTCTCCCAGTTAGCCGACCGAGAACTTGCGCACCGCTTCAAGCACTCCATTGCGATAGAATAATACCTGGTATTGGCCCTTTGGGAAGGCTGCCGTACCACCCTTGTAATCGGCCCAGGCGCTGAACGACTGGACATCGGCATCGGTTCCCGCCTGATACTGGATGTCGTCACTGGGCAGAACGGCTCCGTTTCGCTCAAAGACGAAGTGTAGCTGATCCGCGCTCTTCACGTTATGCACGGTAACCACGGCGTAAAACCGGCGTGAGGGCGACACAAAACGGGTGGATGCCTCAAGCGCTTTACCGGTTAAGTCAACCTCCCGCGCGACCACCAGTCCCGAACCGCCGGTAGCTGTGGCGGTGGGCGCGGGCGTCTTGGTGGGCAGCGGACCGCCGACGCTAATCTGCACACCAGTACCGCCGGGGACGCCCAGGAGTGACGCAACCGGAGTCATCGTGGAGACCGGAGGGGTTGTTTTACCCCCGGTCTGCGCACCGTGTTGGGTGATGGTACCGGACGTTGGGCCGGAAGCCGGAGTGTGCCGTTGTGCGGTCGGCCGGTGTGCCGCCGGCCGAGATGCCGTGTGATTGGGACCGGTAAGATCCTGAGCGATACTCACCAGCAGCCAGAGAAAGCCGCCGATGATCGCGAGGCAGACCGCAACGAAGATGGCGAAGGGAATATATGACCGGAGCGGCGGCCGTCTTCGCGGCTCTCGCGATCGGGAGTCCATCGAACCCCAGTCTCGTCCGGTGCCGGGATGCCTGCTGCTTACGTCCTGACCTACCATTGCTTTATCGACCACCCAACGGCAATCGCTGGATTGCCCCTATGCGCCGCGCCCGAAGCCCGCTGCTTGGGCGATCCGCCGGCTGACCAGCCGAACTCCGGCAACCGAGACCTCGGAGCGGCACCCTATGCCCCGCACGGTGGCATACGTGTCATTTCAGCCTGAGTGTACACGTCACATACCTGCCTCACTAGACCTCGTGGTGGATAACCGGGCCCATGAACATTGACACCCCGGCGAACGCCTCGGTACAGTCCGGACAATGGGCAAGCACATCGCCGCGAATGAAATCGCAACGAGAGGACGAAAGTTCATGGGTCGCCGGGCCCGTCTCCTGGGGATCCAGTGTGTCATTTTCCTGATCGCGTTGTGGTATCTGCACAAGCTGACCATCCACGACGTGCCGCATCAACTCCGCGAGGCAAATTGGGCGATCCCTGTACTCACCGTGTTTACCGCAATCCTCGGCATCAGCATTGTGCGGACCACGGCAGGATTCGCCGGCGCCCAGGCCACCGCCTACTTAGGGGTTGGGCGGGCCGGAGGCGCCCGCACCCTGCTCAGCGTGATCCTGTACACGATAATGGCGGTCCTTATCGCCAGCCAGACTCAAGTAGACTTGAGTGGAATCGCCGTCAGCGGGGCGGTGGGCGGCGTGGTGGTCGGCGTCGCGGCGCAAGCATCCCTCTCCAACGCGGTAGCCGGACTGGTGATATTGTTCTCACGCCCATTCCGTACAGGACAGTATGTCACGGTGCGGGCGGCCGCCTTCGCCGGGAGCGAATACAGCGGCGAGGTGGGGGAGATCACCCTGTTCTACACCACCCTATTTGCCGGCCCGCTGGAGATTCACGTACCGAACAATTCCATGATGACCAGCGTGGTAACGCTCCGCCCGCAGATTCTTGAAGTGTATGTACCGGTGCTGATTCCGCCCGATCAGTGGCACAACATGTCGACCACGACGCTGACTCGACGGATCAGGGAAGCGTTGCCGCCCAATCGCAACGTCAGCGTGCAGGTCGAAAAAGTGGAGGCGGCTCAGGTACAGCTGGGCATTCGCGCCTCGGTGGCCAACGACGAGGAGCGCGAAGCCCTGGAACGGGCGGTACTTCGGGCGGCAATGCCGCCTCGGCCCACTCATGCCGATACGAACTGGACGGGGGAGTAGGTTGCCCAGGTGCGTGGTGGGTGATATACTCATCTGGCCGGGCGCCCGTAGCTCATCTGGACAGAGCAGGGACCTTCTAAGTCCAAGGTAGTGGGTTCGAGTCCCGCCGGGCGCGCCGTAAGCGCACATGGTGACCGTAGCTCAATTGGCAGAGCTCTGGATTGTGGCTCCAGCGGTTGTGGGTTCAAGCCCCATCGGTCACCCTTCGTATACACAACGCCAGCGCACCAGTAGTGGATGCGGCACGACGTTCACTAGTGCCGCCATTCTCGC
>JAICHN010000388.1 GCA_025924845.1 Chloroflexota bacterium
CGCAACCGCTCTTGCTCGGCCAGGGAAAGATCGCGCGCCGTCAACACGACGACGGGGAGCGAGCGAAAAGCGGGGTCGTGACGCATTTCAGCCAGCAAGCTGAAGCCGTCCATTTCCGGCATCATGAGATCCAGGGTTACCAGGTCGACGGGTTGCCTCCGCAACGCGGCCAGGGCCTCGCGTCCATTCGCGGCCGTAGCCACGAGATAGGACGCTTCCTCCAGGTACCGGCGGAGCAGACTCGCTTCCGTCTGGTCATCCTCAACCACCAGGATACGTCGCACTCCGGTTCCCGCGGCAAGGCGGCCAATCGCGGCCAGCACTTCTTGCCGGCTGACCGGCTTTACCAGGTATTCGACGGCACCCAGGCTATAGCCGAGTTCTCGATTATCGAGGATGGAACAGATCACCACTGGTATGTCGGCGATGGCCGGGTCTGCCTTGAGGGCTCGCAGCACATCCCACCCATCCATTCCCGGCATCATAATATCGAGTGTGATTGCCCGCGGATGGAAATCGCGCGCCATTCGCAGCCCCTCGGCCCCCGTGGCGGCAAGCAGCACCCTGAAACCGGCGCCCTCTAGATACCGTTGTAGAATGTAGCGCACCTCCGGATCATCGTCCACCACGAGCACCTCGGGCGCGTCCGGGGAGAGATCCAGGGCCGGTCCACGCTCCGGTGCCGTGCTTCGTGGCGCGGCGGGCGGAGGAACATTGGTGCTCGTCATTCCGACCGGCATGGTGATGGTGAAGGTCGAGCCCTTGCCCACCTCGCTCGTCACGGAGATCTCCCCGCCCAGGGCCGCCACGAGGTGCTTGGTAATGGCCAGGCCAAGCCCCGTCCCTTCGTATCGCCGGGTCAGCGAGGGATCAAGCTGGCGAAACTCGTCGAAAATACTCTGCAACTCGCTTTCCGGAATGCCGATGCCGGTATCGATGACCGCAAAACGCACCCCCGGTTGATTATTGACCAGGGGAGCGGGCTCCGCCGTTAGGCGGATCTCCCCCTGCTCGGTGAACTTGGCGGCATTGGAGAGCAGGTTGAGCAGCGCCTGCTTCAGCTTGGTCTCGTCGGTATAGAGTGGACCGACCCCTTCGGCGATCGTAAAGTTGAGCGGCAAGTTTTTTTCCTTGAGCAGGGCTTGCACGGTGGCTTCAATGCCCGCGAAGAGATCGCGGATCTCGAAGTGGGCGGGTGTCAACTCCAGGCGCCCGGCCTCGATCCGCGAGAGATCGAGGACGTCGTTGATCAAGCCGAGGAGACTCTGCCCGTTACGGTGAATAATCCGCACCTGCTTGTCCTGCTCGTCGTTCAATTCACCGTCCAGGCGGTCCAGGAGAAGCTGGGAGAGGGCGAGGATCGCGTTGAGCGGCGTGCGTAGCTCGTGGCTCATGTTGGCGAGGAACTCGCTCTTTAGGCGATTAGCCCGCTCTACCTGCTGATTCTTGCCGGCCAGCTCCAGGCGTTGCGCCGCCAGTTCCGTATTCCGCCCGGCAAGCTCCTCGTTGCGCGTGCGAATCTCCTCGCCCTGGCGCTCGAGCTGATCGAATTGATCCCTCAGGCGGGTATTGGCGTTACTGAGATCGGCCAGGAGGAGTTGCATGCGCTGGTGGGAGATCGTGTTGGTCAAGGCCACGCCGAGGGGCGCCATGGCCTCGGCCAGCGCGTCCAGTTGCGCTTGCGTGGGAGGCCGCAGCCAACCAAGCACCACGACGCCAAGCACCCGATCTTGAAAGATCAAGGGTTCGCACACCAAAACGCGGGGAATCGCCACGCCCACGCCCGGACGTATGACAAATCGGGTATCCTCCGGCACGTCCTCGACCAGCACGCGGCTCGCGGTACGCGCGGCCTGCCCGGCCGGTCCCTCGTCCAGGGCAAGCGGTTCCAGGTTGGCGCCATGCCCCGCCACCGGCCGCAAGATACGTTTCGTTTCATCGTAGAGATAGAGCGCTGCCAGCTCGCAGGCCAGGGTACGGGTAAGCGCGGCAAGGGTGAGTCCAGCTAATTGATCGAGGTCCAGCGTAGAGGAAGCGGCCAGGGCGATGTGCTGCTGAGTGGTCAGGCGCTGTTCGCGCCGCGCCTGATCCTCATTCGCCGTCTCCAGGGCGTCCGCTCGCTCGGCCAGGGCGGTGAGCAGATTGCCCTCGCGCACGGAAGCGCGTACGGCGATGCTCCCCGCGACAAGGCCGATCACGGCCAATACGAGCACCACGGCGATCGTCGTACCCTGGATACGGGAGATCTCATCGGCCAGGGCGTGCTCCCTGGCGCTGACCGTCGCTTCCGCCGCGGAGACGCGCGTGCGCACCGTGTCGAAAATCTGCTTGCCATTCCCGTTCGAGGCGGCGGCGAGCGCCTGCGTGGTCTGACCGGCGCGGCGCCGCGCGATCAGCGGATCGCCCACCTGCTGTCGCCATTGGTTGGCAATGGCCGTGATTTGGGCGACCTGGCCGGGCAGGGCGGCATCGATCCCCGGCGCGGCGCGACGGAGGTTGTCCAGGGTGACGGGGAGACTATCGCCGGCGGCATTGTAGGGATGAAGGAAGCTGCTTTGCCCGCTGATCACGTAGCCGCGCATGGAAGTCTCCATGTCGTCCAGCAGCTTGATCGTGCGTTCCAGATTGAGCGTGGCGCCGGCGGCGGCATCGTACTCAGCGCGCGCGTTTCCGGCCAGAGCATTCAGACCCAACGAAGCACCCACCAGGAGCGCCACGGTCAGTGCCAGGGCGATCAGTCCGATCCGCCGCCGCTTCATCCGCGAGATATTCTTTACCGCCATCGTGCGGGCTTCCGTCCGTTCCATCGTTCGCGGGCCACCGTACCAGGCCATTCGTATCCGGGAAAGTTGGCTTAAGTATACCGGCAAGCCGGGCCATATTTATGGCTACCACGCTGAAATAGGCGCGCCTGAAAGTTGAAGCTGTTGGCAAATTGGCGTCTTGCCTTTGCCACGAACCTGCTGGGAGCGCGAGCAAGATGCTCGCGCTCCCAGGAACATCGTCCTGTCGGCGTCGTTCGTGCCGATTCGCCAACAGTTTGCCATGCGCCGCGCGCAATTGGATTCGGTTGGCCTCGATCTACTACCATACCCACTGTAGAGAAGCCGGCCCGGTCGGTTCGGCACATGGAGGAATGAGCATGATCGTCAGAAGCCTGGGCCGCACCGGAGTACAGGTGTCGCCCCTCTGCCTCGGCGCGATGAATTTCGGCGGCCCAACTCCCGAGGATGAGTCGATCACGATGATCGATGCCGCCCTGGATGGGGGCATCAACTTTATCGACACCGCGGATGTTTATAACGCCGGAGAGAGCGAGCGGATCGTGGGGCGTGCCCTGCAACGGAACGGGAAACGTGCCTCCGTGGTGCTGGCCACCAAGGTGAACGGCGAGATGGGACCGGGACCCAACGACCGGGGGATCAGCCGCTACCACATCATGATCGCCTGCGAGGATTCGCTTCGCCGCCTGCAGACCGACCATATCGACCTCTACCAGCTCCATCGTCCCTCATCGGCGATCCCGCAGGACGAAACGCTCCGTGCCCTGGATGATCTGGTACGCAGCGGAAAGGTGCGCTACATCGGCTGCTCCACCTTCCCGGCCTGGCAGGTGATGGAGGGGCTCGCGATCAGCGAGCGGTATGGGCTGGCCCGGTTTATCTCCGAGCAGCCGCCCTACAACCTGGTCGACCGCCGAATCGAGAACGAGCTGGTCCCCCTCGCCCAGCGCTACGGACTGGCGCTCCTGCCCTGGTCACCGCTCGCGGGCGGCATCCTGGCCGGAAGGTATGACACCGAGGAGAGCCCCGAGGGTTCGCGGCTGGCCCGTTCGGGCCGAGACAGCGCGTTCGGTCAACGGATTACCCGACGCGGGCTCGGCGTGGCGCGCGGCCTCGCCGCGATCGCCCGCGAGCGTGGGCTGACCTCCAGCCAACTGGCCCTCCTCTGGTGTAAAGACCAACCCGGCATTACGGCGCCGATTATCGGCCCCCGCACCCTGGAGCAACTGCGCGACGCCCTGGCCGTGCTCGATCTCCAGCTCGGCGACGAAGCGGCGCGTCTGGATGCGCTCAATCCGTCGGGCAACGCGGTCAGCGACTTCCACAACAGCAATGAGTGGATGAAGGCCCGCGTGGGCGACGATCCCGCATTATAACTGCTTCATTGGGGGGAAGATAATGGTGACGTCCGGTGAGGCAGGGCAGGAAGGGAATGCCCGGATTTACCCGCTGAATGAAGCCAACTTGCCGCTCCTACGCCCCGACATTGCCAGGCCGACCTATCAGCGGGATCGGCTGAAGCGGGCGATCGTCCATATCGGGGTCGGCGGCTTTCATCGGTCCCACCAAGCCGTCTATTTAGACGACCTTGCCGAGCAAAGGGTGACCGATCAATGGGGCCTCACCGGGGTGGGACTGCTGCCCCAAGACAAACGCATGGAACAGGCCCTGCTCCCACAGCAATGCCTCTATACGGTCGCCACGCGCGGCGTCGACGTGGAGACGGCCCGCGTCGTCGGTTCGATCACCCGGTACCTGTTCGCGCCGGAGCATCGCGGCGAGGTGCTTGGCCTACTCGCCGACCCGGACACGCGCCTGGTGACCCTTACCATTACCGAGGGTGGCTATAACTTCAACCAGGTGACGGGAGAGTTCGAGGCCGCACATCCGGAGATCCAGGCCGATGTGCAAAATCGGGCCGAGTCGTCCACCGTCTTCGCCTACATCTGTGAAGCGCTGGATCGGCGCCGCCGCGCCGGAATCGCTCCCTTCACCGTGCTCTCGTGCGACAACCTGCAGAGCAACGGCGCCCTTACCAGAAAGATGATGACCTCGTTCGCGGCGCTCTGGGACGGCGAGTTGGCGCGCTGGATCGAAGCCGAGGTGGCCTTTCCCAATGCCATGGTGGACCGCATCACCATACAAACAACCGACGAGGATCGAAAGCGAGTGGCGGAAACCTTCGGCATTGCCGATGCCTGGCCCGTCGTCGCCGAACCCTTCCGCCAGTGGGTAGTCGAGGATACATTCTGTAACGGCCGTC
>JAICHN010000389.1 GCA_025924845.1 Chloroflexota bacterium
AGGCGGGTCGCCAATCCCGCGTCAAACGGCGGTCACCCTACCTCGCCCGCACGGGCGGCGGTCGCGCCTCCACCCTATCGCCCTGTATCAATCTAGAGCAGCAAGGTTCCGGCTCCTGGGAGCGATTATGCACATCAAAGCTCGAGTTGTCAATATGTGCCCACGCAGCCGGACCGGCTAAGGTCTAGGTCTGCGGAAGCGGCTTCTATCCTATGTGGCGCCGGTGAGCGGTTCGACCGGTCGCCGCACGTCTCTCTGTTCCATCGCGGTATGCTGGATAGCGGTAGTTGCACTCGATTTACCGAGTTTTCACAAGAGGAGCGCAAGCCATGGCAACGGTCGGCATCCTTACCTTTTCCGACGGACGACCCTTCGTCGCCGAGCAGGTCGAAGAGCGCAACCGCCGTTTCCAAAAACGGCTCCGCCGCAGGCTGGAGGCGGATGGTCATCAGGCGGTGTGCGGCGAGGGGATTGTGTGGACCAACGAAGGGGCGGTTCGCGAGGCGAAGCGGCTGGCCGCCCTCGGTTGTGACTGTACGATCTTCTGCTTCGCGGTGTGGGCCTTTCCCCATCTCCCCGCGCTAGCCTCGCGTTTCGCGCCGGGGCCGCTCCTCCTGTTCAGCGATATAGACCCGCAATCCCCCGGTCTAGTGGGCATGCTGGCGAGCGCGGGCGGACTCAATCAAGTAGGCACCAAGTATGCTCGCGCCTATGGGGCAATCGAGGATGACAGCACCTACAGCCGGGTGCGGACGTTCGTGCGCGCGGCGGGCGCGGTGTCGCGCCTTCGCGGCCAAACCTTCGGCCTGGTCGGGGGCCGACCGATGGGCATGTACACGGCCACCGCGGACCCCGCGCAATGGCTCAAGATCTTTGGCGTGGATGTCGAGCACATCGATCAGGGCGAAATCGTCCGGCTCGCTCCCGAGGTGCCCGAAGCGAAGGTGGAATCGGCCTTCCGCTGGCTAGAGGAGCTGGTCGGCCATATTCACTACGACGGCAAGCAACTCACCCCCGAAAAGCTCAAGACGCAGATCCGCGCCACCGAGGTGATGAAACGGCTAATCGCGGAGTATCGGCTGGACTTCTCCGGGATCAAGGCGCAGCCTGAACTGACCAATACGTTCTGCACGATGGACGTGACCGAGGCATTTCTCAACGATCCCTACGACTGGGATGGGCCGCACGAGCCGCATGTCTGCGCCACCGAGGCCGATATGGACGCTGCGATGACCATGCAGATTTTGAAGCACCTCAGCGGTACTCCGGTGCTGTTTGCCGACGTGCGACACTATCACGCCGATCTCGATATGTGGGATCTGGTGAACTCCGGCGAGCATGCCACCTATTTCGCGGGCCGATCACTCGATCCGGCAGTGAATCTGCCCCTCGTCCACTTCTATCCGGAGAGCTTTTACTTCCCGGCCGGCGGCGCCAGCGTCCATCATCTAGCCTATCCAGGCCAGGCAACGTTCGCCCGCCTAACCCGTCGGGACGGCGCCTATTGGCTGGCCATTCTCCCCGGTGAGTTCCTGCAATATCCGCCGGAGCAGAATGACGCGCTCATGCGGCAAACGACGCTGGAGTGGCCGCATGCCTTCGCCCGCTTCACTTGCGGGCCCGACGAGTTTCTGGCGACCTATGCCAGTAATCACATCCACGCCATCTACGGTGACTGGACAGCGGAGTTGCAAGCCGTTGCCGATATGCTGGGCATTGAGGTCCGTCTGTACGGGGCCGGCTGAATAAGTCCCCCTCCCCGCTCGCGAAGCACAGGAACGGCGGACACATGATGACCTATTCATCATGTAGCCGCCGTTCGCCATGTTGATGGGCCGGCCTTGAACGTCCTACGCTATGGGCCGTATATTGCAATCCGGCATGAGGCGGCGCCCTTCGCGCCGCACGGAATGGGAAGGCAGAGTTCAAAAGGCATGGCAGACCAAGACTTCATATCGGCCGGGGCCGCCGATGGTTTGACGGAAGGCGGCATGGTAGTGATCGAGCTGGGGGGCGTCGAGGTGCTGGTCACTCGTTCGGACGGCGCCGTGTATGCTCTGGATAATGAATGCAGCCATCGCGGGTGCAATCTAAGCGATGGCGAGGTAAGCGGCTACGAAGTTGCCTGCCCCTGTCACGGCGCGATCTTCGATTTACGCAGCGGCGCGGTGCTCGATGGTCCCGCCCCAACCGCGCAGCGCATCTACATGGTGCGTGAGGTCAACGGCTCGCTTGAGGTTGGCAACGCCTAGCATTCGCCAATCTTCGCCCGAACCGGCGTATTTGAAGGCAAGGAGCCGCACGGAGCGGCGGCAACCTTGGTATACTCTCTGGGGATTGCTCGTGTTCTGCCGCGAACCGCCCCGTAGTTCGCGGCGTCAATTGCGTATGCTTCATCACTCAAGGTGAGGAGGGAGCCGCCGTGCATATCGGCCTTGCGGCTTTTACACCGGTACTGTTAATCATGGCCATCGCGTTGGTCTTGGTGATTTTGCTGACCGGGGTTTCCATTTTTCTCGGCCCCCATCGCCCCACCGCCGCCAAGTTGGCGCCTTACGAATGCGGTATCGTTCCTGTCACTCAAGCACGACAGCGATTTCCCGTCAAGTTTTATTTGATGGCCATGCTGTTCATTATTTTTGATATCGAGGCGATTTTTCTTTATCCGTGGGCCGTGTGGCTCAAACACCTGGGAGCGTTCGGCTTTTGGGAGATGCTGGTGTTTATCGCCGTCCTCTTCCTGGGCCTCCTCTATATCTACCGGAAGGGAGTCCTCGAATGGGACTAGAAACCGCCTTTGGCGACAGCATCATTACAACGTCGATCGAACAGGTGGCGGATTGGGGACGGAAGTCCTCGCTCTGGCCCGCCCTCTTCGGCCTGGCTTGCTGCGCCATTGAGATGATGGCCACCGGGGCCAGCCGCTATGACCTGGCCCGTTTCGGCTCCGAAGTGTTCCGCGCCTCGCCGCGCCAGGCCGACCTGATGATTGTCTCGGGCCGGGTTTGCCAGAAGATGGCGCCGGTATTGCGCCAGATTTACGATCAGATGCCCGAGCCGAAGTGGGTTATTTCGATGGGCGCTTGCGCCTCGTCGGGCGGGGTGTTCAATAATTACGCGGTGATTCAGGGCGTGGACAAAATCGTGCCGGTCGATGTGTACGTGCCCGGTTGTCCGCCACGCCCCGAAGCGCTGATGGACGGCATTCTGAAGCTCCAGGAGAAGATCTCCCGCGAGCGTTTGGTTTCCCGGCGCGCGAGCTAGCCGATGGCTGATTCGACTGCTGCTGCCGCGCTGACCGAAAGTCCCGCCGAGGCGAACCTGGCCGTGGTCCGTCTCCGGGCGGCGTTTCCCGACGTACCGATTCGGGCCGTCTCGATGTTCGGCCAGGATTGGGCGATTGTGCCTGCCGAGGCGATCGTGGATGTCTGCCGCTTCTTACGGGAAGATGACCAGACAAAGTTCGAGGCGCTGGTCGATGTGACGGCAGTCGATCTGCTGCCCCGTTCACCGCGCTGGGAGGTTGTCTACCAACTCACCTCGCTCAGCCGCAATGTACGGTTCCGGCTCAAGGTCGAGGTTGCGGATACGGCGGAGCCGGAAGTGCCAAGCGTGACCTCCGTCTATCGGGTGGCCGATTGGTACGAGCGCGAGGTGTGGGATCTGTTCGGTATCCGCTTCGCCGGTCATCCTAATATGCGGCGCATCCTCCTTCCTGATGACTGGGAGGGTTTCCCGCTCCGTTACGATCATCCGATCGGCGGCGAGGAAGTGGGATTTACCTCGTGATTCAACTCTCGCATTCCCGCGTAGCATTGGGGATTGGCTCATCTTATGATCACTGAAGCACGCGTAATCACCAGCGGCGATGGCCGCACCGCCGTGCTGGAGCGGCCCGACACTCGCCAAGAAGGCGACTTGATGACGGTCAATATGGGTCCGCAACACCCCAGTACCCATGGAGTGCTGCGTATCATCCTGACCCTGGATGGCGAGACAGTTGTAGATGCCGTCCCCGATATCGGCTATCTCCACACCGGGATCGAGAAGAGCATACAGTGGAAGCGCTATGAAGCGGCCCTTACCTGTACCGACCGCATGGACTACCTGTCTCCCCTGGCCAATAATCTCGGGTATTGCCTGGCGGTAGAGAAGATTCTCGGCCTGTCGATTCCGCCGCGCGCCACTTGGCTGCGCACGATGCTGGTCGAACTGCAGCGGATCGCCAGTCATCTGGTCTGGCTGGGGACGCATGCCCTGGATCTGGGCGCCATGACGGTCTTCCTCTATTGCTTCCGTGAGCGCGAGCTCATTCTCGACCTCTTTGAGGAGTTAACCGGCCAGCGCATGATGACCAGCTACATCCGCTTCGGCGGCGTGGAACTGGAGGTGCCTGACGGCTGGCTGGGCAGGGTTCGTGCGTTTATCGACGCCTTCCCCGGTCATATCGACGAGTATGAGCGGCTCCTGACCCAGAACGGGATCTGGAAGGGGCGCTTGATGGGGGTCGGCGTGATCTCGGCCCAGGAAGCGGTGGACTGGGGACTGAACGGGCCTAGCCTGCGCGGTTCCGGGGTCGCCCGCGACTTGAGGCGGCAAGAGCCCTACCTTATCTACGACCAACTGAAGTTCAACGTGCCCGTGCGTACCGAAGGTGACTGCTACGCTCGTTACCTGGTGCGGATTGATGAATTGCGCGAGACACAGCAAATCGTGGTGCAGTGCCTTGATAATCTACCCGACGGCCCGATCCGCTCGGATGACCGGAAGGTAGTGCCGCCGCCCAAGTCCGAGCTGGCGAACAGCATGGAGGCGGTGATCCACCACTTCAAGCTGTTGACCGAGGGATTACATCCTCCAATTGGCGAGGCCTATCAGGCCATCGAGTCGCCGCGCGGCGAACTGGGCTTTTATGTGGTAAGTGACGGATCGAATCGCCCCAGGCGCTGCCACGTGCGTGCTCCATCTTTTGCAAACCTACAGGCGTTGCCGCGCCTGTGCCGCGGGCATCTGGTAGCCGACGTGGTGGCGATCATCGGCA
>JAICHN010000390.1 GCA_025924845.1 Chloroflexota bacterium
AACGACCGTCCAGGACAAGCGCGGCTCAGCGACGCCGATGCCCAACCCATCCGGGCGGTGCTCAAAGCGCAGGTCGGCAACGGTAGTGGTCGATGCCGGATCAGGGAGTGCGGCCCGCCGCGGTATCATCGCTACTCCTTATTTGTCTGTCAACGTCCGTTGGTTACACTCTCCGACCGCGGTCGGCGGCCGCTACCACCCGGCCACAGTTGAGGGTTCGCCCCGCATCATTGATTCTGCCTCCGGCATTCCACGAGCACCCCGCACAGCGGGCAAAACGTGAGGGTGTCGCCGAGCATCGGTCAGGATCTCGGCGACACCCGAACCTATCGACCACTACTTTTTGTGCAGGATGCCGTTCAGATACTTCTGCACGTCATTCGTCACATCGGTAAGAGCTTGCTTGGCTGTCTTCTTTCCATAGAGCGCGTTGCTGACTTCCCGATCGAGCGCGCCCATATAGTAGTCCTCCGCGGGCGTGACCGGCCGCTGGTGCATCGTCCCCTTTAAGATGGGATAGAAAGCCTTGATATTCGCGGGGAGATTGGTGAAGAACGAGGACTTCTTGTAGCCGGGAAAGTCGATGACGGCATTTCCTGCCGCCGTCGTTCCTTCGTTCGACGCGCAGATCCACTTAAGGAACTCCCACGCGGCATCCGGGTTATGCGCGCCTTTGGGAATGCCCACGCACCAGCCGCCCACCCAGGATGAGGGTGGAAGATTCTTATAGGCAGGTAAGGTGGTGATCCCGTATTTCAGGCTGGGGTTGTACTGCTTAATAGCGGCAAGCTCCCATGGTCCCATGGCTTGCATAGCCAACTTGCCAAGGGCGAAGGTCTGCCCGTTCGCGAAGTTGGCTCCGGTTCCGAAGGGAGTGGTAAAGGCGGCGATTTTGGTAATGTCGTATTGTTTGGCCCAGGATACCATCCAGTCCAGCGCGGCCACGATGGGCGGATCGTCCGCCGTCACCGTGTTCGTAGCCTGGTTGAAGAAGTTTCCTCCGAAGGCCCAGCCCCAGGTGATGATAGAGTTGGCATTTCCGTAGACATTCCAGGGCAAGATTCCGATTTGTTGGATATTGCCGTTCTTGACGATAGTCAACTCTTTCGCCATCGTGTTCATTTCATCGAAGGTCTTGGGTGCATGTTTAATTCCGGCCGCCGAGAATAGCTGTTGGTTCCAGAAGAATCCAAAGTTGGGATCGGCCGTGAATGGGAGGGCCCAGATCTTCCCGGCATACTGGATCTCCTTCGCGCATGGCGTCCAGAAGTCCGCCAGCGACAAGCCGTCGCGCTTCAGGTAGCTATCGAGCGGCTGGAGGATGCCGCGGAAGCCCCATCCGGAGACCTCCGGTCCGTCCACCCAGGTCACATCCGGCGGCCGACCGGCCGCTACGGCGGCGAAGAGCTTTTGGTTGGATGAGAGATCATTCGCGGCGTAGGTGGGTTGAGCCGTGATGTTGGAGTGGCTCTTCTCGAACAGAGGGAAGAGCTTCAAGAAGCCGGGAAGCGGCGCGCCCGTATACGGGTGCCAGACCTGGATGGTACCGGAGGCGGCCTCGGCGCGGGGCGCCGCTATGCCGCGGCCAAGGTCGGTACCGACGCTCGCCAGGCCGGCACCCGCTACCGCCGCGCCGCGTAGGAGGGTTCCTCGGCTAATTGGGATGGAGAAACTGCTTTCCGGCTCCGGCCGCGTATCGTTTGAGGGACGCTTTGTCACGGTAATCATCTCCTTGTGCTGCACAGGTGGAGCGGGCCATATTGATGCACCATGAAACTAGATCGGTAAAGTCTCTTATTCCTTGATCTTAGTTCGTCACATCGGCTCATCCTTTCTTCCGGCGCCGTGCTCGGTTCTTGCTCCGCGCACGGCGCTGGTCCTCATCCCTTGGAACCGGTCAGTGTGATGCCCTGGATGAACGTGCGCTGTGTGAAAAAGAACAAGACCACGATGGGAATGAACACCAGGGCCGACGCGGCCATCAGCCAACTCCATTCCGAGCCGTACTGGCCCAGGAACGTGTTCAGGCCGATGGCGAGGGTGTACTTGCTCTGCGTCTGGAGATAAACCAAGGGCCCTAAGAAATCGTTCCAGGAGTTGATGAAGGCGAAGAGAGCAACGGTGGCGAGCGCCGGGATGGACAGGGGAAGCATAATGCGGGTAAAGATTGTCCATTCCGAGCCTCCATCCACCCGCACGGCATCGCCCAGTTCGGCTGGAATACTCATGAAGAACTGCCGCAGCAGGAACATGAAGAAGGCATTGCCAAAATAGGCGGGCACGACGAGCGGTAGGTACGTATCGACCCAACCGATGTGCGCGAACATGATAAACAGGGGGATGAGCGTTACCTGGGATGGGAGCAGCAGCGTACTCAGCAGCAGGATGAACACCAGGTTCCGTCCCGGCCAGTTGATGCGTGAAAGTCCGTACGCGATGAGCGAATTGGAAATGAGCGTGCCCGCGACGGTACTCACGCAGATTTCGACCGTGTTAAAGAGATATTGTCGGAAGGGAAAGAAACCAAGCGCGTTGCTGAAGTTGTCCCAGGCGAAGCGGTGCGGAATCCAAATGGGAGGGAATACAAAGAGTTCATCCATCGGCTTGACCGAGGTGGCCAGGAGCCAATAGAAAGGAAGCACAAAGCAGGCCGTCAGGACGACTAAGACTACCAGGGTCAAAACGCGAGCCCCTATCCGGGTCCACCCGCGCCGGAGATCGGACCGCCGCGTGGAGGGCGTCGGTCTGTCGAGCGGCAGGGGCGCGTCAACCGTCACGTCGACGCTCACCTATTGGCCTCCGTAGTAGACGTACCGGGCGGAGCTCTTGAACAGGACGAAAGTACATGCCGCAACCAGGAGGAAAAGGATCCAGCCCATGGCGGACGCATAGCCCATGCGGTAATACTGGAAGGCGTTCTGATACAGATAGAGTGAATAGAAGGTGGTTGATTCGGCCGGCCCGCCCTGCGTCATGACGAAAGCTTGCAGGAAATACTGGAAGCCAAAGATCAGATTACTGATCGCGCTGAAAAAGAAGTACGGACTCATGAAGGGGACGGTGATGTGCAGGAGCCGCCCGAGGGGCGAGGCTCCATCAAGCTCCGCGGCCTCATGCAGTTCGACCGGCACGTTCTGCAGCCCGGCAAGGAAGATAACCATCCAGCCGCCCACGCTCCACAGACCCATGATCACCAGCGCGGGCTTTGCCCAGTTCGGGTCATTCAGCCAGCCGGGGCCATTGATGCCGACGTAGCC
This sequence comes from Chloroflexota bacterium, assembly GCA_025924845.1. Next base: position 3,258 of record JAICHN010000390.1, read on the forward strand.
CAATACCGTGTTGATCAATCCATACTGCGGATTGAACAGCCACAGCCACAGCAAGGTGGACGATATCAGCGGCACGATGGAGGGAATGAAGAAAATGGTGCGGAAGAAGGCCAGCCCCCAGATGTCCTTCCGGTTGAGCAATAGGGCCAGACCAAAGGCGCAGAGGATAGTGAGCGGCACCGAAAGCACGACGTAATAGGCTGTATTGAAGAGGCTCTGCCAGAAAAGACCGTCCCGCGCGAGGTCGCTATAGTTGCGCCACCCCACCCAGGAAAGGGTGTGCAACCCATCGTAGCTGGTAAAGCTGTAGAACAGCGAGGCGAGGACGGGATAGGCGTAGAACCAGAGTAGGCCAATAATGCCGGGCGCCGTGAAGAGTAATCCATTGCGCAGGTTGCGCCGACCGCTTCGGCTTAGTCGGCCCCATGGCGTCCGCGCATGAACTCGATCCAGAGGCAGCGCCATCGGATAGTCCTCTCCCTGCATAGCGAGCGCGGCGCCCCATAGTCAAACCGAAGCTAGCGATGAGGCACTCTCGTCGGACCGACTGCGAGCACGGATATCGATATCCTGGATACCGGTATCCATTATCATACCGAGCGTGGAGAATTTGTCAAGCCGGCAAGACACTCCGTAGCGCGGATCGGATGGCCGAGCCGTGTTGTACATTCGTATAGGTCGATAGCAGGTACGGCACGAGTAGCCGGTCGGGTGGGACCGAGCGCGGGAGGCGGGGATCGTTGGCTGCAATAGGGGATGTCGCGGCGCGGGCCGGCGTTTCTAAGATGTCCGTTTCGCGAGTGCTGAACAATAATCGACCCGTGCTCGAGGAGACCCGGAAGCGCGTCCTGCAAGCGATGGCCGAACTCGAATATATGCCCAATGCCTCCGCCCGAAGCCTGAAGCGGGGACGCACGAAACTCATAGGGGTCTTGATCCCAAATACCGATAATCCGATCTACGCGATCTACTCCGACGGAATTAAGGACACTGCATATAGCCTGGGTTACAGCGTGCTCATGTACAAGGCGAGCAAGAATGCCGCCATCGATGCCGCCGGGCTGCGCCTGCTCCTCGAACACCGCGTCACCGGTCTGATCCTGACGTCGGGAGAGGGCCACATCCCCGGCCTCGTGCGTGCCGGCCACGCAGTCGTCTGTATCGACTGGAAGGTCCGAGGGTATGATCGAGTGACGCTCGATAATCCCCAGGCCATGGACCTCGCCGTACGGCATCTGCGGCAGCTTGGCCACCGCCGGATCGGGATGATCAGCGGTCCCCTCTTTGCGCCAAGTGAAGCTGAGCGGCTGATTGGCTATCGTCGCGCCATGCGCAGGCATGGCCTTGTCGTCGAACGCGAACTGCAGTGCGTCGCCACCGGCTTCAGCGACATGGACGGCGTTGAGGCGGGTCAACGCATCCTGGCACAGTCGCGGCGCCCGTCGGCCCTCGTCATCTCCAGCAGCTCGCTCACACCCGGCGTGCTCATCGCCGCCGGCGAAGCTGGTCTCTCCATTCCGGACGATCTCGCCCTGGTAGGCGTGGGTGAGATGAGCTGGTCGCCGGTGCTGATCTCACCCATCACGTCGTTAGTCGAGCCGGCCTATGAGATGGGTGTAGACGCCTGCCGGATGCTCCTCGAGCGCGCGGCATCGAGCGAGAGCGGTCCGCCACCAGGCCGCTCCTCCGCGCCGCGTCTGGCCGAGCGCAGCTCCGGCGGCGCGCCGCCCGCGAGGCGCGACCCGCCCCTCCGCGCCGCGCACTCGCT
>JAICHN010000391.1 GCA_025924845.1 Chloroflexota bacterium
AGGTAGCGGCGCCGCAGCTGACCGGCGCGCTGTTCGTCGCCGATATGGACCGCTTGCAGTTGCTCGAACAGTAAGGAGAGATCGCCAACCTCGATATCGGCACGGAGCACCCCGGCGGCTTTCGTGCGGTCGAGCAGCCGCTGGGTGCCTTCGTATGCCTTTTGGCCTTCGCGGTGCAGTTCCTCGGCAGCGGTGAAGGCGCCGGCGAAACGCAGAGTCAATGAGTTGGCCCCGGCATCCAGACAGCGGTCCATGAAGCGGGCGAAGGCGGTCCACGGGTCGCCGTCATCGGCGAGCGCGCGTTCCACCTCGACGATGTAGCGCCGCAGGCCGTCGAGGCATAGTTGTTGGAGGAGGTCGTCCTTCCCCTGGTAGCGACGATAGAGGGCGGCAATGCCTACCCCGGCGCGGGCGGCCACGGCAGCGATCGGGGCGTCCGGATCGGCCGTGAATACGGCGCGTGCCGCATCGAGGATCCGTTGGTCGTTGCGGGCCGCCTGGGCGCGTCGCCCATTGAGCGGTAGCGTACTTGCCATGTACGGCAATATACAGCAGAACGGAACGTTCCGCTCTATAATAATGGAAGGGAATGTTCCGTTCCGTCTCGCTATAGGAGCCGTAGGCGTACGTTCTGCCGCCGATTTCGCTGATCGAGGTGCCGTGACGACAGTCCTCTGGATCCTGGCCAATCCGTTTGATCCCTGGATGAAAAACGATCAGCAAGGAAAGGAGTGGCGATATGATCTTGGTTACTGGAGCAACCGCCCCCATTGGTCGATACGTAGTCGAGCAACTCCTGGCCGCCGGCAATGAGGTCCGGGCCTTGACCCGTAACCCTGAGACGGCCACCCTGCCGGCTGGGGCCGAGATTGTCGCCGGGGATCTGTCGGCGCCCGAGACGCTGCCGGCCGCGCTGAACGGTGTCTCGGCTGTGTTCGTTCAGGCGTATGTGCCGGGCTTCGCGCCCGCGTTCCTCAAGGCCGCGAAGGACGCTGGGGTACGGCGAATCGTATTCCAGTCGTCGGGAGCGGTGGTGGACGGCGTGCGAGAGCAGCCGAATATGATTGCCGCCTTCCACGCTGAGATCGAGCAAGCGATCGAGGAATCAGGGTTGGAGTGGACGTTCTTGCGGCTGGAGGTGGCGGCCGCCAATGCCTTGCAATGGGCGATGGATGTCCCGGAGCAGGTGAAGGCGGGCGACGTCGTGCGCGGCCCCTACGGTGAGGCAGCCGGCTCCCCGATCCATGAGGCCGACATCGCCGCTGTCGGTGTGGTTGCGCTCACCTCGGCCGCCCATGTCGGCGCGAAGTACAGACTGACCGGCCCGGAGTCACTGACGCACAATGAGCAGGTGCGGATTATCGGCGAGGCCATCGGCCGGCCGTTACACTATGCGGAACTACCGCGAGATGTCGCCCGGCAGGAGATGCTCGATCGCCACCAGCCGCCCCCAGTCGTGGACATGCTGCTTGAGGCGTGGTCCCATGCCGTCGGTCAGCCTGCCCTCGTCCTGCCTACCGTGGAGGAGGTTACCGGGAAGCCGGCACGCACCTTCCGCGAATGGGCCGTCGACCACGCCGCTGACTTCCGCTAACATCCACCTGTCGCCGGCTGACGGTGCTGAAGGCGCCCGTCGGCAAGCTGGTTGGCTGAATGCAGGAGATGCCGAATGTTTGGACCGCCGACGGAGAATAAGGATGGGCTAGACATGGCAACACGACCGCCAACAAAGGCCGATCTACAAAATGGAAGCGGCTCCGCCGAGGTGCTTGGCCGGCGCGCCCTCAACCGCGCTCTACTGGCCCGGCAGTTCCTGCTGAACCGTGAGCGACTTGGCGCCGCAGCGACGATCGAGCACCTGGTCGGCATGCAGGCCCAGGCGCCAAACGCGCCCTATGTTGGGCTATGGACCCGCCTCGAAGGCTTCGATCCGAACGAACTGGCCCAGTTGATCGCCGATCGTCTTGCCGTCCGCGCCTCGCTGATGCGTACCACTCTGCACCTGGTAACGGCGCGGGACTGCCTGGCCCTACGTCCAGTGATACGGCCCGTCCTGGAGCGCGGCCTGTATTCGGGCAGTCCCTTTGGACGCAATCTGGTCGGCATGGATATGGAGAGGCTGTTGACAGCCGGGCGGGCGATCCTGGAGGAGCAGCCGCAGACCACCGCGGCGCTCGGCAAGCTGCTGCATGAGCAGTGGCCGGATCGTGACGCCATGTCCCTCGCCCACGCGATCCGCTACCTTTTGCCGGTGGTCCAGTTGCCGCCCAGGGGTATCTGGGGCGCAAGCGGCCAGGCCACCTGGACTACGGTCGAGGCGTGGCTGGGCAGTCCGGTCGGGACCAGCGCGACGCCGGACGATATGATCATGCGCTACCTGGGCGCGTTCGGGCCGGCCGGCGTCAACGACATGCAGGCATGGTGTTGGCTGACCAAGTTGCGCGAGGTCGTCGAGCGGTTGAGGCCGAGGCTTCGCACCTTTCGGGACGAGCAGGGCAACGAACTATTCGATCTGCCCGAGGCGCCGCGTCCCGACCCCGACATTCCGGCCCCGCCGCGCTTTCTGCCGGAGTACGATAACCTGCTGCTCTCTCATGCCGACCGCGCGCGCGTGATCGCCGACGAGCACCGAACACGGGTTTTCACCAGGGGCGCCTTGCTGGTCGACGGCTTCGTCGTGGGCTCCTGGAAGATTAATCGCGGTCGGTCAACCGCCACCCTGGCGATCGAGCTCTTTTCCGCACTCGCCGAGGCGGATCGCGGCGACGCGGCAGCGGAAGGGGCACGCCTGCTTGCCTTCACGGCCCCCGGCGCCGCTCACGAGATCCAGTTCATCTCCGCGGGCTGACCGGCCGACGGCGAACCCCGTCATGGCGAGGTCGCGGCCCGTTACACTACTCATGAGACAGGGCAGCGAGGGGAGCGCGGGCATGGCGCATATCCTGTTGGTGGAAGATGAGGAGCAGCTCGGCAGGCTGGTGCGCGAACAGTTTCTGGCTGCCGGCCACGGCGTACACCTGGTGACCACCGGCCCGGCCGCACTCCACGCGATGGAAACCAGCGCGCCGGATCTGGTCATTCTGGATTGGATGCTTCCCGGTCTGGATGGGTTGGAGGTGTGTCGGCGTATCCGCGCGCGCAGCATCGTCCCCATCTTGATGCTTACGGCGCGTGCCGAGGAGGTGGACCGCGTGCTGGGCCTGGAAGTGGGCGCCGACGACTATCTCACCAAGCCGTTCAGCATGCCTGAGTTGCTGGCCCGCGCCCGCGCCCTGCTGCGCCGCGTCTCGCTAATGAGCGAACGGGCGGGTGGTGAACAGTCCACTGCCGTGTTGGAGGTAGGAGATCTGAGGGTGGATGTGGCCGGGCGCGCCGCGTGGGTAGGCGGTACGGCGGTGGATCTCACCCCCAAGGAATGGGACTTGCTGCATGTGCTCGCCGCTCATCCGGGCCGCGCCTACAGCAGAGAGTACCTGTTGCGCACGATCTGGGGCGTTGATTATGACGGCTTCGACCGCACCGTAGATACCCACGTCGTGCGCCTGCGTCGGAAGCTGGGCGCCTATGGCGAGCGCATCGTAACGGTGTGGGGCGTAGGCTATAAGCTGATGGCCGGCTAGAGCGCTACATTTCCGCCACACTTTCGCCACCTTGCCGGCACTCCCTTCCCATCGTTCCGCCATGGGCTTGGCCTATACTGCGAGTATAGGGCCCTACAGGATCACGAAAAGAGAAAGCGTGGCGCGGTTCATTCATCGTGTGTTGGAGGCGCCCGGCCTCCTGGCCGCGGCAATTCGGGAGAATGCATCCTTGACACGTCCCCTCCGGGTGGGGATAGCGCGGGGCGTGGGCGAGGGTCTGCTCGGCAGCCTGGCCTTGAGCTTGGTGGGGTCGCTGATCGACCAGCCCGTTCCCGGCGCTCAGGTCATGCTCCGCCTGGCGGGTGGGCTATGCTATGCCCTCGCCTTGCTCTGGCTTGGCGCCTGGCCTGCCTGGCGCATACGCCTGCCCCGAATCCGCCACTGGTACTGGCGGCTGGTGCTCGGCCTGCCGCGCTGCATTCTGTATGCGGTGCTGTTGGCGATCGGCGCCGCGGCGATCACGACAATAATCCGCGTACTGCCGGGCGATCTGAATGCGCGCGCCTTCCTACCGGGACTCGTCCCTCTCGTAGTCTTTACCTTCTTCGCGCTCCGTATACCTCTGGTCACGGGCGAGCGCCTTCGCCTGTGGGCGGGCCGCCGCTTGCGCCGCCAGCTTACCCTTTCCCACCTGGTGGTCGTGCTGATCACGATGATTGGCCTGGTCAGCCTGGGTGGGACAGGGGTGATGGTGGCCCTGATCGGCTTCTTGCCCGCGCCGGCAAATCAGGCCACCGTGGTGGCCCAGGCCGTAAAGCCGACGGCCGGCAGGCCGCTCAGTCGGGATCAGGTGCAAACTACCCTGAACGCATTATTCAGCCAGGATGTTCGGCCCGGCGCGATTACGCACGCGCCGCTGTTGGCCGTTATTCCCTGGTCCTCGGTCAACCGCCGTGCCCTGGTGGCCGACCTACACGGCACGGTGGTGGGCGCCACCAGATCCGAGGATTTCGCCCGGCAATGTCCCGATCTGACGGCGGAGACTCGGCTGCCTTCCTCGATCTGGACCAGCTTTTTGCGCGCGGCGCGGGCGGGCCGGGACGCCGAAGCCGCGGTGCCGGTTCGACTGCTGTGCGGCGGCGGGGCGGGCGATCAGCGCTACGCCGAGGCGCCCATCTACGATGGTCGGCATCAGCCGATTGGCATGGCGGTCGTGCAGGGCGGTCGGTTCCACCCAACGACCAAGGAGTTGTTGGGGGTATTGGTAGTGGGCGTAACCGCCGCCACCGTTGCCCTCTTAATCGTGGCCGTGATCCCCACCCTTGCCATCTCCACCCTGGTCAGCTATGTCTTCGCGCGCGACATTACCCGTCATCTGGTGGCGGTCTCGCAGGCGGCGTCGGCGTTGGCGGACGGTGATCTCTCACAACGGGCCCCGATG
>JAICHN010000392.1 GCA_025924845.1 Chloroflexota bacterium
CGCGCTCCATCGCCGTCGAGCCAACCGACCGACTCCCCCGTCTCCACCGGGTCAAGTCCCCCCATACCTGGGTCAAGGGTCAGTTCATTGGCGTTCCCAGTAGGGGCGCACAGCCGTGCGCCCTCGGATTGGCGCCTGGGCGTCCTTACATTGGCTGCCGTGCGCCGAGAAGGAAGGGCCCCTATACCTCGGCTATGGCGAGGACTGAGGGAGCGCGCCGAGTCCCCCGGCTGTGCGCCGCCCGTCCCTCTGCCGGATCGGTCGATGGTGTCCGCCGGGACCCGAGGCTGTTTCATTCGTACCCTACCGCCTCCTGACGGTCATTGCGCGACGCCGTCCCGCCCCGCACCTCCTCATACACGGCCAGCAACTCGTCCACACGGTGAGCGCAAGTGTGACGAGCCAGGACTGTCGCCAATCCGTGTTCCGCCATGGCTGCCGCGAACGCACGATCGTGAAGAATGGTCCGCAGATTCTGACGCATGGCCAAACCGTTCCGCGCCCGCAGGTAATCCTCGCCCGGGGAGAACAGCCCCTCCACGTCATCCCAGGGAGCGCAGACGAGAGGAATACCGCAGGCGAGCGCCTCGAACACGCGAATGGTTGGAATCCCCGGCAAGGCTTGCGCGTATGGACGCCTGGGCACATGCACAGTCACCGCGTGCCGCGCATATACCGCCGGCGCCGCGTGATTGGGCAACCGGCCGGCGTACTGCATGCCGGCTTCAGCCAGGGCGGCGCGGCCTTCGGCCGGATAGCGCACGCCGTAGGCTACAGCCGGAATGCCAAGGTCACGAACCGGATCGAGCACGAACTCCCTCAGTTCGCTCGTCCGCTCATCATCGCCCCAATTCCCAATCCACACCAGGCCGGTCCGCTCTCCCTGCGTCCGGCTCGCAGTATCGGAAGGCATCCGGCGGTGCTCGCCGGCCACGTGCCGCGGGATCCCGTGGGAAGCATCCAGGGCCGGCTCAGGTGGGCGGAATGCCCCCGTTTCCCCGGTTGCCCAGGCCGACGATTCGCTCCCGCCCAGTCCCTGCTCCGCCGGGACGAGAGGGTGAAACCGCCGAACATCCGCTCCTTCGTGCCACGTCCAGGCCCGCGCCGCCCAGCCGCGCTCGATATAGAGGTCCCGAAGGATGCGCCCAAACGCCAGGACCCCATCATAATACCGAAGATCGAAGCTCGCCATCGCCTTCGGGTCCGTAGCCGCACGGTGGTGCGTGTCATGTAGGAACAAGATGAACCCTCCGCGGCGGCGCGCCTCGCCCAGCTTCTTGACCAGTGCCGGATCGTTCCATTCATGCACGAGCACCAGATCCGCGCCGTCCAGCACTGCCTCCAAATCGAGCGGCACACCCGCGGCCACCGACTCGGGCGACCGGCTCGGCGAGGAATCGGCGTCCTCTCTGCCCAGCCGGCTCGGCGAGGCATCCGCATCCTCACCGTTCAGCGGGTGCGGTGACGCGACGCTAACTGCTTCGTCCCGCCTGCCGGGTCCGCGCCCGCCCTGTACCTCCTCAATTCGGCACGTGCTTCCCGCGTTATGGAGGCGATACAACGTACTCGACAGCTCTGGATAGGCCCGATGAAAGCCGTCGATCGCCCCGGCGCCCTCGTGTCGCAGGAGGTTCGCGCGACTCCAGCCGTCCGCCGGCTCATAGACTTGTACCTGATGCCCGCGCGCCAAAAGCTCGCTCGTCACGCCGCGCAAGAAGTGGGAGTTCCCATGGTTCCAATCACTCACCAGACTGTGATAGAAGAGCAGGATGCGCAGCGGGCGCTCGCCCCGATCCACCAACCTCCTACCCCAGACGCGCCGGCTCACCCGTCCGGGCAGCCTCGAGCTCAGCCAGGGGCAACGGCGCCTGATCCTGGAACTCGGCGAAACGCCGCGACACCGCGAGATAGTGGGCATGGGCCCGTTCCCAGGCCCGATCATCCGGCGCCCCCCACAGCCGCGTATAATCCGGCGACCCCGGATACAGCAGGAGCGGCACCGGATCATTGGCCCACACCCCCTGGGCCCGCAGCGCCTCCCGCCACGCCTGAATCGCCGCCGGATCATCGAAGCCGCCATCAAGCAGATTCGCCTGCACGAACGGCACCGACCGCCGCGCCAGCACCAAGCGCTCCGCCAACTCCTCGGTAGACAGCTTACAGCGCTTATCCAACGCCCGCCGCCCCGCCTCGCTGATCGACTCAATACCCGCCTCGATCGACACGCAGCCCGCCTCCCCCAACAGCGGCAACATTGGCCCGTCCCACAGATCGATCCGCGTCTGCATCCCGAAATGGAACGGCGTCCCCCGCTCCCGCCGCCGCTGGGCAAACGCCTCCAAAAGCGGCCGATCCGGCAAAAAAATCTCATCAATCAGATACACATACGTGATACCTTGGGCCAGCAACCCATCCAACTCATCCAGAACGATCCGCAGCGGCCGCTTCCGATACTTATTCCGGTAATTCTCCTTCGCGCAGAACGAACAGCTATACGGGCAGCCCCGCGACACCTCCAGCTCCGCCCCCGGCCCGCTGTACGGCGCCTCGAATCGATGATGATGGTGCCCATGCCGCTCCACCACCGCGTCATCCCAACGCAACGCCGGAAGCGCCCCCATCCGCGAGGCTCGCGGCCCCCCAACCACCCGCGGCGCACCACCATCCCAAAAACACATCCCACCCACGTCCGCCGGCGCACCGCCCGAGCTAAGCGCGCCCGCCAACTCCACCAACCCCTCCTCACACTCCCCCAACACCACCACCACATCCCGCGACCCATAGGCCGCCGACAGCTTCCGCAAGGTCACCCCCGGCGTCGACGACCCATGCGGCCCCACCACCACCAACGGACACCCAGCACGGCCCCGCAACCCCCGCGCAAAATCCAACGGCACCCGCAACTCCGGCGGCGCGCAGCGCCAGAATAGGTAACTCGGCGCCGTCGTCACTACCACCACATCCGGTGCCAGTTCGATAACTCGGTTTACCAGCGTCGCTTCATTCCACCCCTCGGCGTGTCCATCAACGATCACCGCCTCATGGCCTGCCGCCCGTAACAACGCCGCGGAATAGCCAAACTCCAGAGGCAAATGCGGCTCCCGGCAACCAAAATACACCGAGCCGGCGAACTGCCATACTGGATTAACCAACACCCACCGCATCACCGCACCCCCAGATCCGCCCGGTCCCCGGCCGACGTGGCACCCAAAGCAGCAATACCGGCGAGCGGATCCCCGTGCCGCCCCGACACCTCATCCGCACACTCAAAAGCACCAGGCATCACGGCCGAACCGTCAACCCCTTGCACACCCGCCCTATCCTCATAGCCCAGTCCGTCCACACCCAGGCACCGCAACCAAGTACACAGCCGCGCGATTCCCTCACGCACCTCCACCCGAGGCGCCCACCCCGATGCCGCGCCAAACTTCCGGCAATCCGACACATACCACCGCTGATCCCCCACTCGCCAGGGCGCATAGCGCACCGAAGGCGGCGCTCCCAACAGGTCCTCAACCCACGCCAACAGATCGATCAAACTGAGGGCGCATCCCGGCCCCCCGCCGATATTAAACGCCTGCCCCACAAAATCCGGCTGCCCCGCCGCCAACCCCCGATTAGCCGTCAGAAGCGCCGCCACCAAGTCATCCACAAAAAGCGCATCGCGCACCTGGGCACCATCGCCAAAGAGCGTAATGGGCTGCCCGGCCAGGGCGCGGATCAAAAAGTGCGCGATCCATCCCTGGTCCTCGGTGCCGAACTGGCGCGGACCATAGATACAACTCATCCTAAACACCGCCGCCGGTACCCCAAAACTCCGCGCATACTCCAGGACATACTGATCCGCCGCCCCTTTTGAGCACCCATAGGGACTCCGAAAATCGAGCGGCTGTGCTTCGTCAACCCCGTGCGCTGCCGGCCCTGCCTCATCCGGCGCATACCGACTACCTACCCGCACCGTCCGTACCCCTGCCAGATCTCCATACACCTTGTTGGTGCTGGTAAAGATAAGAGGAGGAGGCGCCGGAAGATTCCTTACCAGTTCGAGCAGGTTCAGAGTACCTCCCACATTAACCGAAAAGTCATGCGCCGGGTCGTTCAGGCTGGTAGTTACGGCCACCTGGGCCGCGAAATGAAACACGCCTGCGACCGGCGCGCCGTCGCCCAGCCGCTCCGCTTCATCCAGTGCCGACTGCAAGGCTTGGACATCGCGGACGTCGCCTCGCACCACCTTCAGGCGAACCCCACGGCAGGCGCCCAGCCATGCGGCATTGTGCCGCACTCCGGCGCGGGAGAAGTTATCGAAGATGACCACCGGCACCCCGGCCCCGAGCAGCGCGTGGGCGAGATTGGCGCCAACAAAACCGGCTCCGCCCGTAATCAGCATAGCCCCGCGCATCAGGTCACGGTCCGTGACGCGGCGGTGACGAGTCTTTTCGCCGCTAATTCGGTACGCGCTCGTTCGAGGCGATCCGGCGACGCGGCCTCCTGGTCCTGCCGATGTTCCTCCAGCCAGGCGACCAACTCGGCAAGGCCCGCGCTGAAGGACACCTGGGGGGCAAAGCCAAGGACGGTCGCCGCGCGCGACAGATCGGCAAAGCAGTGACGAATGTCTCCCGCGCGATAGGCGCCTTCGATGATCGGTTCAAGGGAACTGCCCAGCAGCTCAGCCAGCCGCTCGCCCACGGCGCGGATGGTAAGCGGCTCGCCGCTGCCGATATTGAACACTGCGCCCATCGGATCAGCCGGCAAGTTCGGAGTCTCCAGGGCAAGACGACAGGCGCGCGCCACATCATGCACCGACACAAAATCCCGACGCTGCAGGCCGTCCTCATAGATTATCGGCGCCTTACCGGCCAGGAAGTGAGCGGCGAAAATGGCCAGCACGCCCGTATACGGATTACTCAGCGCCTGACGTGGTCCATATGTATTAAAAAAGCGGAGTGCCGCGGTGGGGATAGAATATGCTCGCCCGGTGAGGAGGCAGAGCCGTTCCTGGTCGTACTTGGTCAGC
>JAICHN010000393.1 GCA_025924845.1 Chloroflexota bacterium
CCCGCCGGCACCCCCCCCCCCTCCACCCCCCCCCCCTACCCCCACCCAACATACCAAAAAAAAAAAAACCCCAAAAAAAATCTACCTCCCCCCTATCTTTCTTTCTTAACGTCCCCCCCCCCCCAACCCTCGGCCGGGGTGGGCGAAATGCTCGTAGCTCGCCGAGACATCAGCAGGAGTCGAGGCTTTAGCCGGTGCCGCCGCCCGTTCCCGGCTTCGGCGAGAGCCGCAGTCCCCGCTCAGCCAGCGACCTGGAGTGCAGGCTTGAGCCTGCCGCTTGACGTGGGCGAGAAGTTTACATAATCACGTTAGAGCCGGTGATCATGCACAACCGGGATAGGCAAAGGAGCTTGGGATTCCCAGAGCCGCTGTGGATCGAGAAGATCCTCAGCGTTGGGCCATACCTGCTGATTCTACTCGCTAGCGCCCTGGGCTTTACCCTTTGGATGCTCATATTGCTTGCGTCGCTATATATCAGCGACCTGCCCACTTATCCCAGTGTTTTAGTCCTGGACGGGATTCTCTTAAATGGAGCGTATGTGCGTGCATTATACCAGCAGGAAAGGCGGTGGCGTAGCGTCCGTGCCGTTCAGGGTAGCTGGCCCTTCCTGCTACTTGCGCTGGCAAGCCTGCTACTCATAAACGGGGTCTTGCTCGGTCTAGCTGTGATGCTGCGGATTCCGGGCTACGGGGATCCCCGCTGGCACCCATGATATCCTCGACCATAACGGCTTCGTATCGCTTCGTGGCCTTCGTGGGTGAAGCAGAAGCCGGCCTTGAAAACCGACTGGACAAAGCCAGACCCTTTGTGTTATAATTACCGCTTGGTGCCCCCTGTGGCGCAGAGCTATGATTGTGTCTGTAAACATCCCCGGGCTGGGGCAGTTTTGAAGCTGAAAGCTGACCGCTGACCGCTGAAAGCTATGGGCGCTACCGAAGTCGAAGGCCGCGTCGTCGAAGCGCGGCCCAACGCGATGTTCGCGGTGGAACTGGAGAACGGCAACCGGGTACTGGCCCACGTTGCGAGTGAGATTCGCGTCACGCTAGGCCGGCTCTTGCCGGGCGACAGAGTCAAGCTGGAGCTGTCGCCCTATGACCTGACGCGCGGGCGGATCGTCCACCGCTGCAAATAGTCGAACCGACGATAGAGGAGTGTGGGCCACATGAAAGTCAAAGCATCGGTCAAAACCCGCTGCGAGCGGTGCCGGGTGATCAAGCGCAAAGGCGTGATCATGATCATCTGCACGAACCCGCGGCACAAGCAGCGCCAGGGCTAACTCGCATTTTGGATTTTAGATTTTGGATTTCGGACTCGATATTTAGAGTTCAAGCTCCCCGGTCCAGAACGGGCAATCCAAAATCCAAAATCCAAAAATCCAAATTCGGTAGAAGGGAGGAACGAGCTTGGCACGTATTGCTGGGGTAGACATCCCGCGCGATAAGCAGGTGGCGACGGCCCTGACCTATATTTACGGCATCGGCCCGACCACGTCAAACAAGATCCTCGAGCGCACCGGCATCGCACCCGATACGCGCGTCCGCATGCTGACCGAGGACGAAGTCAACCGCCTGCGCGAGATCATCGACCGCGAGTATCGCGTCGAAGGCGACCTGCGCCGGGAAGTCAATCTGAACATCAAGCGCTTGATCGAGATCAAGTGCTACCGCGGCATCCGCCACCAGCGCGGGCTACCCGTGCATGGGCAGCGCACGCGCACCAACGGTCGCACGCGCCGCGGCCCGAAGCGGGTCGTGGCGGCGAAGAAGAAGGCGCGCAAGTAATCGGAGGGCCGGGCCGCCGGGTCCGCCCAGGCAGGGTAGGGGGAGATCCGCGGATCTGCCCAGGTACGAGGAGAAAGAATGGCTGAGAAAAAGCAGCAAGGCGCACCGCGGACCGCACGGGCCGCGCGGGGCCGACGCCGCGAACGCAAGATGGTGCCGCGGGGCCAGGCCCATGTGCAGGCCAGCTTCAACAACACCATCGTCACGCTCACCGACCCGGTCGGCAACGTGCTGAGCTGGGGCAGCGCCGGGGCGTCGGGCTTCAAAGGCTCGCGCAAGAGCACCCCGTATGCCGCGCAGATCACCGCCGACGGCGCCGCGAAGCGCGCGATGGAGCACGGGCTGCGCCAGGTCGACGTCTTCGTCAAAGGCCCCGGCGCGGGCCGCGAGGCCGCGATCCGCGCCTTGCAGGGTGCCGGCCTCCAGGTGACGAGCATCACCGACGTGACGCCGATCCCGCACAACGGCTGCCGCCCGCCCAAGCGCCGCCGCGTCTAACCTAATAGAATATCACGTTTCACGTTTTACACATTCGCTCGCGGGTTGATCACTATTCTGGCCGATTGGGCCTCGCCCGCGATGCACTAGAACGACACAGGAGTGAAGAACTATGGCCCGTTACACCGGACCGGTTTGTAAACTGTGCCGTCGCGAAGGAATGAAACTCTTCCTGAAGGGGGAGCGCTGCTTCACGCCGAAATGCGCGATTGAGCGGCGCAACCAACCCCCGGGCCAGCACGGCCTGCGACGGCGCGGCAAGACCTCGGACTTTGGCCTGCAGTTGCGCGAAAAGCAGAAAGCGCGCCGCACCTACGGCATCCTGGAAAAGCAGTTTGCCCGGCACTTCGAGATGGCCGAAAAGCGCCCCGGCGTGACCGGCGACAATCTGCTCCAGATCCTCGAGAGCCGCCTCGACAATATCATCTACCGCCTCGGTATCGCCGACTCGCGCCCGCAGGCGCGCCAGGTCGTCTCCCACGGCCACATCCTGGTCAATGGCAAGAAGACCGACATCCCGTCCTACCTGGTCAAGCCGGGCGACGTAGTCGCCGTGCGCCCCGAGCACATCAGCGAGGAGTACTTCAAAACCGTCCAGGTCACGATCGGGCGCAAGGACATCCCTTCTTGGCTCACCCTGGATCCCGGCACGCTCTCCGGGCGGATCGTCACGCTGCCGGCTCGCGCCGACCTCGACGTGAACATCAACGAGCAGCTAATTGTCGAATACTATAGCCGCTAGGGACGTGATGTTGGATCTTGTTTCTGATTGGGTAAGAGGAGGGGGACGCGTGGCTGATCAAGTGATGCCCCGAGTGGAGGTTATCGCCACCGCTCCTAATTATGGGCGTTTTGCGATTGGGCCGCTCGAACAGGGCTACGGCCTGATCCTCGGCAACGCCTTGCGCCGCATCCTGCTCTCGTCCTTGCCAGGCGCAGCAGTGACCAGCGTGCGCATCGAAGGCGTCTACCACGAATTCTCGACACTGCCGCACGTGAAAGAGGACGTGACCGAGATCGTGTTGAATGTCAAAAAGCTGCGCCTGCGGTCGTTCAGCGACCGGCCGGTGCGGCTGCAGCTCTCGGCCACCGGGCCGGGCCGCGTGCGCGCCTCGGATATCCAGCTTCCCAGCACCATCGAGCTGATCAACGCCGAGCAGGTGCTCGCGACGCTGGACAGCGCCGAGGGCCGCCTGGAGATGGAGCTCATGGTCGAACATGGCCGGGGCTACGTCTCCTCGGACATGCGCGAGGGCCTGCCCATCGGCACAATCCCGGTGGACGCGATCTTCTCGCCGATTCCGCGGGTCAACTACGTGACCGAAGAGCTGCAGGAGGGCGAGCACGCCGGCGCGGAGCGCCTGGTGCTGGAGATCTGGAGCGACGGCACCATTGACACCGGCGAGGCCCTGAGCCTGGCCGCGTCGGCGCTGTCGCAACACAGCACGCTGCTCGCCAACTACAGCAGCCCCGAGGCCGCCGCGGCCGAGGCCGCCGACCAGAAGGGCATCGCCATCCCGCCGCATGTGGCCGAGATGCCCATCGAGGATCTGAGCCTGAGCGTGCGCACCTACAACTGCCTCAAGCGCAGCGGCATCACGAAGGTCGGCCAGATCCTGCAAATGGACCGCAAAGAGCTGCTCGGCGTGCGCAACTTCGGGCAGAAGTCGTTCGACGAGCTGCAGGACGCGCTGGCCTCCCGCGGCCTGGCCCAGCCTGGCGGCGAGATCGACAGTGAAGCCTTTGCCGCTCTGGCTGGCGACGAAGACGAGGAAGGCGACGACGATTTGAATGACCTGGACGAAGACGACGGCTACATCCTGGAGCCGGGCCAGACTTCGTTCACGGCTTCGCCCGACGAAGAATAACCGTCGCGGGCGAGGTCTCATCTGGAGGAAATGACGAATGGCCGCACGACATCGCATCGGGGGACGCCAGCTAAACCGCAGCAGCGGCCAGCGCCGCGCGCTCTACCGCAGTCTCCTGAATGCGCTGCTTACGCACGAGCGCATCCGCACGACGGAGGCGAAGGCGAAAGAGATCCAGCCGATGGTCGAGAAGCTGATCACCATCGGCCGCGACGACACGCCGCATCATCGCACCCTGGCGCTCTCCTACCTGGCGAACGAAGCCACGGTCGAGCGCCTCTTTGAAGAGGTCGGTCCCCGGTTTGTGGGCCGCAACGGCGGCTACACGCGCATCTTTAAGATCAACGTCCGTCCCGGCGACGGCGCCGTGGTCTGCCAGATCGAAATGGTCGAATGATGCGTGAAACGTGAAACGTGACGGGTTCAAGTTCACGTTTCACGCTGCACGTTTCACGATGTTGTACAAATTAACACTTGAATATGACGGCACAGGCTTCCACGGCTCGCAGGCCCAGGCCCCTGAACGCGGGCGGACGGTACAAGGCAATCTGGAAGCGGCGCTGGCGCGGTTGGCCGGCGCACCGGTCCGCGTCGCCCTGGCCGGACGCACGGATGCCGGGGTGCATGCCCTGGGCCAGGTCGCCAGCTTCGCGTTAGCGCGAGACTGGGAGCCGGCGGTGCTGCAGCGGGCCTTGAACGCGCTGCTCCCGCCCGATCTGGCGGTGCGCGCCGCCGAGTTCGCGCCGGCCGGCTTTCACGCCCGGTTCAGCGCCCGGGGCCGCGCCTACCGCTACTTGATCTGGCAGGCGCCCGCTCCGGCCCCACTCGTGCGCGACCGGACCTGGCATGTCC
>JAICHN010000394.1 GCA_025924845.1 Chloroflexota bacterium
CTGAATCACCTCGATAATCTCGTCGCACACGTAGACCCGAGGGTGTGCGAAACCAGGGTTGAGGCGTAGAATGCCGACCCGGATCAGCTTGTCGATCGTGAGTTGGGCCGCGCGCGGCGTGACCTCGAGTATCTGAACGGCAAGCGGCGTGGTCATTGCCGGAGTCGCGAAGAGATGCAAGGTGGAATCCGCGGGCCGGGGACTGCGGTCCCCAGGTAGGGACGAGGGCGACCGATCCTCCTTGTACACCTTACGTTGACACGCCCCTCGCGCCGCTATGCCCGCTTGGTATGCATTATGGGATACTGGTGCGCGTGAACACCAAACTTCCTTCGTCAGGAGATGAGCAGTGAAACAGCGAGTGGTGGTCCTGGGTGCGGGTTTCGGCGGACTCGAACTGAGCACCTTACTCTCCGAGGCGATCGGCGATCGGATCGATCTCACCCTGATCGATAAAAGCGACACCTTTGTCTTTGGCTTCTCCAAGCTCGACCTGATGTTCGGTC
The DNA here is from genome assembly GCA_025924845.1 of Chloroflexota bacterium. The sequence goes on from JAICHN010000394.1 coordinate 507, forward strand.
ATGCGAAGGCCGAGGCCGTACGCCTCCCCTATAAGAACATCGAGAAGCCCGGCGTACGCTTCCGGCAGGAAACCATCACCGCGATTGACCCGGAAGCACGGCGGGTCACCACCTCCGACGGGACGTACGAAGCCGATGTGCTGGTCATCGCGCTTGGCGCCGACTACGATCTGTCGGCCACGCCGGGGCTCGCTGAAGGCGGCAACGACTTCTATACCGTGGCCGGGGCCGAGCGCTTGCGGGACGTGCTTCCCACCTTTACCAAAGGCCGCGCCATCATCGGAGTGATGTCCACCCCATTCAAGTGCCCGCCCGCGCCGAGCGAAACCGCGCTTATGCTCCACGACTATCTCACCAGGCGCGGGGTGCGCGATGCCTGCGAGATTAGCCTGGTCATGCCGCTCGGCTCCCCGATTCCGCCGTCACCCCCAAGCTCCGCCGCCTTGCTCGCCGCCTTCGCCGAGCGGCATATCACCTTCGTGCCCAATCGGCTCGTGCGGGCGCTTGACCCGGCCCGCCGCGTGGCCATGCTGGACGACGATGCCGAGATGCCCTACGACCTGTTCCTCGGTGTACCCAAGCATCGGGTCCCGGACGTGGTGGCGGCCAGCGGCATGACCGAAGACGGCTGGGTTCCCGTGGATCGGAAGACCCTGAAGACGCGGTTCCCCGGCGTGTATGCGATCGGTGACGTAACGAGTGTCGGCACGCCCAAGGCGGGCGTGTTCTCCGAGGGCGCGGCGCGCGTTGTCGCCGCGTCGCTAATCGCGGAACTGGAGAGCGGCGAACCGCCCGCGGCGTACAATGGGATGGGTTCGTGCTACGTCGAGTTTGGCGGGGGCCGCGTGGCGCGCGTGGACGTGGACTTTCTTTCGGGGCCGCGGCCGGTCGGAACCTACCAGGACCCCTCCGTCGCCCTTTCCGCCGAGAAGAGATTCTTTGAATCCAGCCGTCGATCCCGCTGGTTCGGATTGCAAGGAGGTCTTGCCTAACGCGATATGCCGATCCGCGGTTCCCGATCGAAGCCGACAACGTCACAAACCCATGGCTTCCTGAGGTAGGAAGCAACGCGGCGCCTGCGCCGGGAAAGAGGCCGGAGCCATGTACTTCAAACAAGTGCTTGATGAACGATGCGGTTGCGCGTCGTACATCATCGCCTCGCGGCAGTCGCACGAGGCGGCGATCGTCGATCCGTCGCTCGATATCGAAGGCTACACCGCGCTGCTGCGGGAGCGCGAGTTCGACTTGCGCTATGTGATCGACACCCATGTGCATGCGGACCATATCTCCGGCGCGCGCGGCCTTGCGGCGGCGCACGGCGCTAAGCTGTGCCTGCACGAGTCGACCCAGGTGCGGTACCCGTTCCAGCCATTGCGGGATGGCGAGGATCTGCCCCTTGGTCAACTCCGTCTGCGCGTGCTCCACACCCCCGGGCATCGTCCCGAGTTGATCTCCCTCCTGATTGTCAACCCGCCGCGCAGCCCGGAGCCCTCGATGGTCCTGACCGGGGATGCCCTCCTGGTCGGGGACGTGGGACGGCCAGACTTCGGCGGCGGCGATGCGGCGGCGCAGTACGAGAGCCTGAGCCGCCTGCTCCGCCTGCCGGACTGGGTGGCGGTATTCCCCGGCCACTTCGAGGGGCCGTGTGGGAAGGGCATGTGCGGCCGGCCCAGCACCACCATCGGCTTCGAGCGGCTGTACAACGGTCTTACCCGCCTGGAGCGGGCACCCTTCGTGGAGGCGCTGACCACCGGCGTCCCGGCCCGCCCCCTGAACATGGTGGCCATCGAGGCCACCAATCGCGGCGCGGTCGACCTGCCCTGGGCGATGCTGAGCAGCAGCCCTCCCGTGCTGGAGGTGGACGTGGCGGCGGTCGGGGCGACAGCGTCGGATGCGCTGCTCCTGGATGTGCGTGAGCCGGAGGAGTACGCCCACGGCCACGTACCCGGTGCGGTGAACGTCCCGCAGGCCGAGCTTGCCACGCGCCTGGACGAGATTCCAGGGGATCGTCCGGTGCTGGTCATCTGCCAGGCCGGCTACCGTGCGAAGCGGGCCGCGCAGTTTCTGCTCCAGATGGGTTACCGGCAAGTGAGCAGCCTGGGCGGGGGCACCGAGGCATGGCGGGCCGCGGAGCGACCGCTGGCGTTTGGCGATACAGAACTGATGCTGCCCAAAATCGTCGAGTCGGAATGGTCCCATGCGGGTGCGGTGAACTGGAGTTTGTAGCCGTCTTTGGTCTGCAACTGGCCGGCAGCCCGGTGGTGATCCTGCCGGCCATCCTGATCTTCCTCTTCCTGCGGCGCTACTTCCTCAGCGGCGTGCTCGAGGGCAGTATCAAAGTCGTAGAGCGCGGCGCATGCCATGCAGACCACCGTGCGGGATGTAGGCGAGTCGCTACACTGGTGAGCAGGCAGGTCTGATCGAACGCTACGCCCGCGGGCACACACTCAAGGTGATCATGCCTGTCGCGAGCCCAAACCATGATCGTTATTCGCCATCCCGCGGCCTACGAGTTAAGGATGCAGGCATCAGGCGCAGGTACCCATGCCCAGTTGCCAACCGCCGTCCGCGTCAAAGTCGGGGCTAAGGGTGAACAGGCCGGGCCGGCGTTGACTTGATTGCAATCCTGGCTATTCGTCTTGGCCGATTGCCAGGCGCTCTTCGGAGAGCCGCGCGCTCCGCGCTGGGCTCATTCCATGAAGGATGGGTGAGCCGGCTCCCCAGCGAAGGGGGAATCAAGCGATTGAAGTAGGGTACATCGGATGCGATGCACCCTACTTTTTGCTTCCGGGCGAGAATGGAGGTAGGTGACTCGTGCCGGCTAGTGCATTCGCGGTCTGCCGTCCCCGCGACCGCAGTCGCCCTCATCTCTACCTGGGGACCGCGGCCCCCGGCCCGCTGTTAACAGACGACTAGGCCAGCTGGATCAGGCCGACGAGGTTACCGTCCGCGTCCTGCACGGTAGCGATCAGCTTCCCCCCACCTACATCCTTGACCGCCTGCCGCGCCTCCGCGCCGGCGTCAAGCAGTGCCCGCAGGCTCTGCTGGATGTCGTCAACCTGCCAATACACGATCGGCCCGGTCATCCCCTGCGCATGGCCATGCGGATCCAAGCCGATATCCCGGCCACCAACGCTATAACCAACGTAGTACGGCTCATCCATGTTGGGCTGCACGCCCAACATGGTGCTGAACAGCGCCTTCGCCCGAGCGAGATCCTTGACGGGGTAGATGACTGCCGTGACCCCTGAAGTCATAACGCACTCCTCATTGCTGGTTCCGTACTCATTGCCTGCCCCTCCTCAGTGTTCATTGCGGGCCGTCCAGTTCCACCTCCCTGGGGCGTGTCGCTATCCTTTGTCACAATGACGAGGTTTGGTTCGTCACCAGTATGACGGCCGACCACAAGGAAATGTGACCGATGGACGAACGAGACTGGCCGGCCGAGCACTTCGAGGCCCATCGGACCCACCTGTGGGCCGTGGCCTACCGGATGCTCGGCTCGCCAAGTGAAGCGGATGACGCCGTGCAGGAAGCCTGGCTCCGCCTCCGCCGTGCCGACCCCAACGGCATCGAGAACCGGCGCGGCTGGCTGACCACCGTCGTGGCGCGCGTGTGCCTCGACCTGCTGCGCGCCCGCCAAGCACGGCGCGAGGAGCCGCTGGACCCGCACCGGCCCGAGCCGCCGGCGCGCCGCGAGGATAGGACCGACCCCGAGCACGAAGCGCTCCTGGCCGACTCGCTCGGCATCGCTTTACTCGTGGTCCTCGACACGCTCGGACCCGCCGAGCGACTCGCCTTCGTGCTGCACGACCTGTTCGCCGTGCCCTTCGACGAGATTGCGCCCATCGTGAAGCGCTCCCCGACCGCGGCACGGCAGCTTGCCAGCCGCGCCCGCCGTCGAGTTCAAGGAGCGGCCACGGCGCCCGACCCCGACCATACCCGCCGGCACGCCGTGGTTGCCGCCTTCCTCGCCGCCTCGCGCGAGGGGGACTTCGCCGCGCTGCTCGCCCTGCTCGACCCCGACGTCGTGCTCCGCGCCGACCGCGCGGCCGTACAGGTAGGCGCGGCGAGCGAGGTGCGCGGCGCGACGGCCGTGGCCGAGAGCTTCGCGGGACGGGCGCGGGCCGCCCAGCCGGCGCTTATTAATGGAGCGGCGGGCGCTGTATGGGCGCCGGGCGGACAGCCGCGTGTCGTCTTCGGTTTTACTATCGCGAACGGCAAGATTATCGAAATCAATCTCCTCGCCGACCCCACGCACCTGAGCCGGCTCGATCTGACGATCCTCGCCGGCTGATCAGGCGCTCTCTCTGGCGGCTCGGGCCGGACAGAGCTGACCTGAGTCGCCACCCCGCACCAGTCGTGACCTGGTGCGGGAGGGACTCTCCGGCCAGGTGGGCGAGTAGCGCCGTGGCTAGTGGAACTCCCGCTCTTGCAAGATCTTAGCGTCGTCCAGCTCCATGCC
>JAICHN010000395.1 GCA_025924845.1 Chloroflexota bacterium
CAAAACCCGCCGCACTCGCCAGATCGAGACAGCGCCGGAAATCCGCGGTCGCCGGCTGTCCCGGATCCGGGAAGTCCGCCTTAGCGTGGATCGAGGTCGCCCTCGGCAGGATCATCCGCAGCGCGTCATATTTGTCCGGCCCCGAGTAGTTGCCGAAGTCGGCGCATAGACCCACGGAGCGACCCGCACTATCGAGGATGGTAAGCAGAGTAGCCGGGCGCATGCTCAGGGCAAGCCAGTTCTCGGTGATTACTCGTACCGACCGCTCTGCCGCGTATGCCGCAAGATCCGCCAGCCCCGCGCTGCTCCGTTGTACAGCGGCGGAGTCATCCGGCTGCGCATATCCGGCAATCACCCGCACCTGACGCGCTCCCAACGCGGCGGCAACGTCAATCCAGCGACGGATGCGCGCCATATCCCCTTCGCGCGCTTCCCGATCGGCGGCGCTGATGTCTCCCGCGTCGATCAGCAAGGTCAGCGGCGTCACTCCGGCCCCGGCCAGTCGATCGCGCAGGGTCTCCAGGTAGGCGGCGTCCGTGCGTGGGAAATGGAAGTGGCAGATTTCGAGGAGATGAATGTCCCGTGCCGCCACGGCCGCCGGCAGATCCAGCAGATCGAGCGATCCCGGGCCGTACGGATACGCGGCCACGCGCGGCGCATCGTCTAGATCGAGGCCGGGATAGGTCGGCCCCAGGGTACGATGCAGGCTCCAACTTGAGATGGCCAGTTCAGGCATGGGTGAACTCCTCCTTCTGCCGCCCCACGGAGCGGTACGATTATGGTACCCGCTCAGCCGCGTGCGCCGCGACCACGGGATACCGGTATATCATGGACGGCAATGGAGGATGACTATGTTGGATCAACCGGCATCCCACCCTGCTGGGCAGGTCGATAGAGCCGGATTGGATTGCCGGCAGGACGCGGCCAATGGACACTCGCTCGCGGCCATGCAACGTATTCACGCCGACTTCGATCCGGCGACCTGGCCGGATGCGGGAAGCGAGATGACGCACTATTGCTATGTGCATATGACCGAGTTCTTTCCTCATGCCCTGATCCCGTCCGCCGGCATTGGCGTTCCGCTGCCTTACGAACCGCTGCCCGAGATCGCCGACACGTCTGCGCGCACCCCGGAGGGAACGCTGACCTTGCGCGCGTTCCAGGACCTAGCCCCGGTGGACGGCTTTATCGTGGCCCATCGTGGACGCATTGTCTATGAATCGTATCCTGGGATGCGCGGCCTTGACAGCCACCTCTGGTGGTCAGTCTCCAAGACCCTGGCCGGCACCCTGATTGCCGTTCTTGAGGAACGCGGCATGGTGGATCCGAAGCAGGCTATCGACGCTTATCTACCCGAGCTGCGATCGTCCGGGTGGGAGGGCGTCGCGGTACAGGACATTCTCGACATGGCATCTGGAATCAATTGCCTGGAAAGCGACGATCCCCTGGCCTATACCAGCCCCTCGGCACCCTTCTATCGTTATGAATCGACCCTGGGGATGTTGCCGCCGACGGATCACGCTTTCGCGTCGACCTATGACTATATCGCTTCCCTCTCCCGCCTCCAGGCGCCGGGCCAGGTCTTCCAGTACACGTCGGCCAACACCTTTGTTCTGGGTTGGCTCGCCGAGCGATTGACCGGAAAGCCGTACGCGGCGCTCGTGCATCAAGAAATCTGGGGCCATTGCGGAGCCGAGGCGGACGCAGCGGTAGTGATTTCGCCCACGGGAGCGGCAGCCAGTCACGGGGGAGTCAGCTCGCGCCTGCGTGACCTGGTCCGCTACGGGCTGCTGTATACCCCAAGTTGGCACGCCGTGAGCACGAAGCAAGTAATCTCAGCGGCATACTTACGAAAAATCCAGACCGGCGGACGGCCTGAGATCTTCGCCAGGGGCGCCGGCAGCAATGCCTGGCTTACCGTACTTGGCGAACGGCCGCGGCACAACACGTACATGTGGGACGTGGTTATGGATGATGGCGACTTCTTCAAGGCAGGGTTTAACGGACAAGGGCTGTGGATCTCGCCGACCCGCGATCTGGTGATCGCGTTCTTTGGGCACGGCGGCGCGGCGGCGGCCTCGGTGAGCTTCGCGCGGGCCATCGCGGTCTCCCGGCTTTTCCCCGGATTGGCCGGTTAAACCGGGAGACCGTAGACAGGGCATCGGTGCCATGGCTTAGCGGTGGAAGGCGTAAAAGTCGTAGGTGCCGATGGTGAGCGGGTTGAATACGAAACCCTTCAGGCCATGCTTCAAGACGGTTACGTCTTCCAGTTGATGGGTCCAGATCGCGGGCGGGTCGACCCGCCCCGTGATGTCCTGCATCTTGTGGGCAAGGCTGATCAGCTTGGCCCCCGAGGCGTACTGCATCTGAGCAAGTAGTGAATCAACCTGCTTGTTGTGGTAGTATCCACCATTCACCCCATTCGGGCCCGCCGCCTTAGAGTCGAGCAGAGGCTGGCTCGCGTCGTAGGGATCATCGTAGTCAGGGTACCAGGCATACCCTAACAAATTGGGCCGCTGACTCGCGGGCTCCGAGCCGTAGAAGATGGCGTTGAAGGCGCTCTCGTCAAGATGCTCCACTTTAAGGGTAATGCCAAGCTGGGCAAGTTGCGCCTGCAACAACAGCCCGGCCTGGCCCAGCTGATCGACCGAGTAGGCGAAAGTGAGTGTCGTCCCCGCTTTGACGCCGGCCTTCGCGAGCAGCGCGCGGGCTTTGCCAAGATCGGTCGTGTAGTGGAACATGCCGGGATCATAGCCGAGCACGCTGCTCCCCAGCGGCCCATAGGCCCGACCGGCATAGCCGCGCAGCACGCCCTGGATCATGGCATCATACGGGAAGGCATAGGAGAGCGCTTGGCGCGCGGCGGGGGAGGCAAGCGGGCCGGCCTCGGTCATGATGATGTAGTAGATATTGGCGGTTTGGTGGACCTGTACCTGGACGGCCGGATTACGCTTTAAGGCGTCGTAGTCCTTGGGCGTGAGATTTGTGGTGAGATCGGCCTGGCCGCGCTCGATCAGTTCGCGGCGCGTCACATCTTCCGGCACGATCCGTTCGATCACGGTACTAAAGTGAGGGCCGCTCCAGCCGCCCCAGTACTTCCCAAATTTGGTTAGAACCAGCTGCTGGTCGCGCACCCAGGAGCTGAGGACGTACGGCCCGGTGCCTGCGTCATGATTGGTCGCCCAGTTATGCGCCCAGGGGTCGGACTTGGTTGCATGGGCGCGCAGGGCCTTCGCATCCAATATATTGCCGGCATATTGCGAGGCGATTGCTCCCAAAAACATCGGTTGCGAGCGGCCAAGTTCAAACTCGACCGTGTAGGGATCGCGAATCTTTATCTGCTGCAGGGGTTTGCTGAGAAAGCGGGCGAACAGATACGACATGCCGAGGCCGGCGGCTACCGTACGGGCGATGGAGTAGCGGACATCGTCCGCCGTCATACAACAACGACCGGTGTGGAAAAGCACGCCGTGCCGCAAATGGAAGACATAGACCGACTGGTCGCGGTTGACCGTCCACGAGGTTGCTAGGACGGGTCGGTAGTGATTGAGGCCGGCGCCGTCCAGCGCGATCAACGTCTCGTCGAGATTGCGCTCGATATTATCACCGGTGTTGAACGTATTGGATGCGGGGTCGATATCGGGGGGCGAGACATCGTAGAGAAGAGTGACCTTTCCCTGATCCACCACGGCCGGCGAGCCGCTGGTGGGCTTGGCGGCGGCGTGCGGAGCTAAAAGGATACTACCGATCAGCGCCGCGGCGACCGCGCCGCGGATCGCCGGCGCCGGGATAGACACACGCACGGACCTCAACATGAAATAAACTCCTCCAGGACCCGGATCATACCTATTCACGCGCATAGTTCGAGTAACTCAGCTTCCTCAGTATATAGGGTGACAGTGGGCGCGATTGGGTTCAGTCAAGGAATCTTCCATGAAGTTGATTCGAGCCTATTGACGGCACCTGTATAATGATCCGAAACGTACAGCGCCGCGTACTATAGCAAACATCGGTGCTCATGCACGGCATTTGTAGATGATTGCCTTCCACGAGGGCTTTAGTATCCCACCATGAAAGGGAGGGAGGTCATGCGGACCCTCTGGCTTGGTGATCTGGAATGCAGGGACCGATCGCTCGTCGGCGGCAAGGTCGCGAATCTCAGCAGGCTTGCCTCGGCGTACGATGTGCCCCCAGGCTACTGCCTCCCCACGACCGCCTTCATCGCTCCTGGACCGATGGACAATACGACGAGCGAAGTGCTCCGACTCCCCGCGGTGCTGAAGGAAGCCGTGGCGAATGCGTACGATCAGCTCTCCGCTCGCTGCGGCGCGACGCCGGAGGTCGCGGTGCGCTCCTCGGCGGTGGACGAGGATGGCGGAGCGGCCTCCTTCGCCGGGCAATACGAGACGTTTCTCAACATCTCCGGCGCGGACGCGATCATCGAGGCCATCGAGCGCTGCTGGGAATCCGCCTACACGGACCGGGCTCTGCAGTACCGCCGCCGGCAAGGATTTTCCACCGAGCCGGTCGGCATCGCGGTGCTCGTGCAGCGCCTTGTCCCGGCGGACGTCTCAGCGGTCATCTTTAGCGCGAACCCGATCACGGGCAACCGCGGTGAGGTCGTGATCAACGCGAGTTGGGGGCTCGGCGAATCCATCGTCGGGGGCACGGTGACGCCGGACACCATCACCGTCGGAAAGGCGGACCATGTCGTGCATTCGCGCCTGATCGCGGACAAGCGGCGGATGACCGTCGCCGTGCCGGGCGGCACGCGCGAGGTGGACGTCCCCCGCCTGCTGCGATCGCAGCCCGCGCTCACCGATACGCAGATTGGAGCAATGGCGGCGCTCGCCGCCTCGCTCGAAACGACAATGGGTTGGCCGGTGGATGTGGAGTGCGCATTTCATGGGGACCGCCTCTACCTGCTGCAATGCCGTCCGATCACGACGCTCGCGTTGTC
>JAICHN010000396.1 GCA_025924845.1 Chloroflexota bacterium
CGCCGTTCCAGCGGATCTCACCCGTGTCTCGCGGCAGCAATCCCAACAGCACGTGCAGGAGGGTAGTCTTACCGGAACCGACCCGTCCGGTGATCACGGTGAATGTGCCGCGCTCAAGGTGCAGATCGATACCTTCGATGCCGCGCCCCGAGCCCGGATAACGGAAGGCGAGACCGTGGACATCCAGCGTTCGCAGCGGGCCGTGCGTGCGTTCAGGGATGCCCGGCACATCGGGATAGGGGCCACGCACATAGACTGGACCGTGCTTCACCAGATCGGCGGGCGGCGCTCCGGCGAGCAGGGTGGTCATGCGCGCGAAGGAGATCCCGCTCTGCCGATACCGGGTGAGCAGAATACCCAACAGGCTGCTGAACTCCGCGATCCAGCCCAGGTAATAGACGAACAGGGCAAAGTCGCCGACCGAGAAGGTGCCTGCCTCCATGGCGTGGCCTGCCAGCAGCAAGATGATCCCGGTGCCCACGTTGACCGTGTTCCAGTAGATCGACTGGAGCACCTGATCGAACGTTTTGTCGCGCACCATGGCATGTAGGCGGACCTCGTTGAGAGCGCGGAAATGAGCGGCGACGGCCTGATCGGCATCGGCCAACTGCACCGCCTGCACGGCGCCGAACGTCTCGGCCAGAAAGCCGGTCACATCGCCCGTGGCTTCACGGCCCGCCTTCCGGTAATGCTCGATTCGGCTGCCCGCGGCATGCGTGACGACGGCGATCACGACCAGGGGCACGAACACGGCAACCGTAATCGTGATGCTGATATGCAGCATGACGATCAGGGCGACCACGGCGAAGACGGTCGCCGCGATCAGATCGTTGAAATCGATCATCGATTCGGTAATCCCGTCGATGTCGTCGCGAAAACGGCTGATCGCCTCACCCGGCGAGGCGGGTAGCGCGGCGGCGGCGGGCAGTTCCAGGATGCGATGCAACAGATTCTTCTGCATCAGGGCCGCGTTGGTGCGCATGAACGGCATGTTGGTGAGTGATAGGCCGAAAAGGCAGACGATCCGGCCCGCCGCCGAGCCCAGGAGCGAGGCGATCAGCCACAACAGGCCAAGGTCTGCCCGTCCCGACGCCGCGAGCCGGTTGAAGAATGCCTGGGCTACCAGACCGGGAGTCATCTCGACCAGGAAGAGGATGATAATCGCCAGGCAATTGATCCAGAACAACCAGGGTCGGAAGAGCATCAAACGCCAGAAGTAGCGCCAGGGTTTCATCCCGGTACATCTTCGATCCCGGCCCGAAGCAAGCCGGCAAAGCGTGAGCCGTGATCGTGGGCGAGCGCCTCGCGCGGCCCATATTCGACCGTTTGCCCATGCTCCAGGATGAGAATCTCGTCTACGCGCCGTACGGTGGCCAGGCGATGGGCAATGATGATTCCCGTTCTGCCCCGCAAGAGCTTCTCTACCGCCCGCTCCACCAGCCGCTCGGTAGCGGGGTCCAGGCGCGAGGATGCCTCGTCCAGAATGATCACGCTGGGATTCCTGAGGAATACGCGGGTAAAGGCCAGCAATTGCGCCTCACCGGCGGAAAGGCCGTCCCCGCTCGAGCCGATCATGGTATCCAGCCCGCTGGGCAGGGCGCCGCACCACTCGGTCAGCCCAAGGTCGGCGAGTGCCGCCGTGATCCGCGCATCGTCAATCGAGCGGTCGAAAAAAGTCAGATTGTCACGCACGGTGGCGTGGAACAACTGCACATCCTGGGTCACCATGCCGACAGCGCGCCGTATGTCGGCCCGGTGCGCGGCGCGCAACTCCACGCCGCCCAGGGTAATGCTGCCCGCGCACGGATCATACAGGCGGAGTAGGAGGCGGGTGATCGTGGTCTTGCCGCTACCGGTACGGCCCAGGAGGCCGAGCACGTGACCAGGCTCGATCCGAAAGCTGAGGTCACGCACGGTCAAATCACTTTCGTCGTAGCCGAAGCTGATCTTCTGAAACTCGACCGCAAGGGGGCCGGTCGGGATCAGGCCGCGCGCGCCATCGCTCAGGACGCTTTTGACACGCAAGAGATCCTGGATCCGAAGATAGCCGGCGCCCGCTTTCTGGAAGTCGTTGATCTGGCTGGAGATCAGATGCATGGGCTGGAACAGCAGTTGAGTGTAGTAATAGATCACGAAGGCGGTGCCCAGCGAGATGCCGCCGTTCCGGTAGAGCGAGCCGGCCAATACCAAAGCGAGGCCGTTCCCTATCGCGACGGCGAGCACCGGTACGCTCCAGGTGACGCTGCCGAACAGCCTGGCTTTATTCCCGGCCCGCAGCCGCTCCCGCATATGATGGTAGAGGCGCCGCATCACATACGGCCGCGCCCCATTGGCCCGGATATCCACCGTGCCCGCCAACCGCTCCTCGATGAAGCCGAACAGCGCCGCGCTCGCCTGGCGATCCGCTCGCCAGTAGGGGATGGCCAGCGATCGCACGCTGATGATCGCCAGGAGCGAGGCAACCGCGAATACGGTGAGCGGGGCGCCCACTCGCCAGTCCACCACCCATAGGGCAATGAGCACCCCGATCAGAAGCAACAGGCTGCCCAGAATCTGAATCACGAATTTTGAGAAGAAACCGGCCAGCGCCGTCACATCGCCGTCGATCCGCTCGATCAACTCACCAGGGGTGCGTTCCTTATGAAACGAGAGATCGAGACGGAGGCAATGGAGGGCAAGATCGGAACGCAGGCTATTGGTGGCGGCCCAGGCTACTCGTTCGCTCAGGTAGGTAGCGAATACGGCGAAGATCTGCTGACTGACCGCCACCCCGATGAACAGCAGGGCATAGGTCAGGAGGCGCTGGTCACCGGCGTGGGCCGAGGCGGCATCGATAAATGCCTGCAAGAGACGTGGATTCAGCAACTGGAGCAGCGTGCCGGTAATCAGCAGAACGGCCAGCAGCGCGACCCGACCGCGCAGCGGACGCAGGTAGTAGACGAGCAGATCGCGTTTACTGATCGGCGGATTGACCACGACGGTGGGGTCCTCCATCCTGCATGGCGGGGCGATCGGAGCAGGCGATCCGGCGTATCCGCTCCGACACAGGGGCGAACGTATCCTATGGGCCTGGACCTGTGGAGATCAAGAGAATGTCTCTTTTTTGTCCGATCCAGCTTCGCCGTCGCTGTCCACCCGCCGAATGGACCGCAGGGTTGGCGAAAGCAGTCCGAGCGCTCCTGCCGCGACGCATGCGCCGGCGGAGAGGCCCAACACCGCCGCGGCCGAGACATGAGTGAGCAGCACACCGCCCAGCAGCAGGCCCAGCGGACCGGTGGCCGTGGTTAACGAAGCCTGGGCGCCCAGTATCTCACCACGCCGGCGCGGCGGCGTGAGGCGTTGGACCAGGGTAAGCTCGATCGTGGTGTACGGCGCCCAGGCGCAGGCGCCCAGGGCCAGAAAGAACGCGGCCGGTGCGAGGGAGTGGAACAGGCTCAAGGGAAACAGTAACCCTCCCCACAGTACGGCAATGGCGGCCAGCACCATGCCGGGGCGCGAAAGCCTGCCTACCCAGTGGATGGTCGCCAGGCCCACCAGTGCGCCGGCGCCGAACGCGGACAGCAGCAGTCCGTACCCTGCCGCTCCCGACTTCAGGATCAGCTTGCTATAGAGGGGCAGCGCCGGCTCGGTCGGCCAATAGGCCAGGAAGAACACGATTGAGAGCATGGTGAGGAGACGGATCTCGCGGTGGCGCATCAGGGCGCTGAAGCCCAGGCGTAGGCGTTGCCTGGACTGATCGGGCGAATGCGCCTCCGTCGTATCCGGAAGGGTCCAGAGGATCCCCGTCATGACCAGAAACGTGCCCGCGTCGATCAACAATACCGCCGGCCCGCCGATCAAGGAGACCGCCAACCCTGCCGCGGCGGGTCCGGCCAGCAGGGCGATCTGTCGGGCCAGGGAAACGAGTCCGTTCGCCGCTTCCAACTCCTGATCCGGCACCAGGCGCGGCATGATCACCTGCAGGCCGATGTTTGTAGCCGGCGTGGTGATCCCGGCCAGGAAGGCGAGCCCATAGACGGCGCCGATCGGCAGATCGCCGAACCAATAGAGCATGGGCACGGCGCCGATGATCAGCGCACGGGCCGCGTTGTCCACCGCCATTACCAGGCGCGGCTGAAAGCGATCGAGAAGCGGACCAATGAGGGCGCTGGTCACCACCGCCGGAAGATTGAAGCAGAGCAGGACCACACCCAGGGCAAGTCCCGAACCGGTCAACTGCAGCACGAACCACAGCAGGGCAATGTTGGTGAACTGGTCGCCCAGGCTGGAGATCAGCAGACCCAACCAGAGGCGGCGGTAGGTGGGGAGGCGCAGCGGTGAACGGCGAATACGTGCGATGGCCGGCACGGCGCCTCCTCGGCTTGGCGGGAGTGGGACCCTCGGGTCTCATGCCTGAGTGTAAGTATGCCGCGATCATGGCGCGGTAGAGATCGGAGAATCCCCGAAAAGGCGAGGACGCGAGGCTCCGACTCCGGCCATTCTTCTCTAAGGCATGCCGAATCTTCTCTAATACTACCCCATCACGGCACTGGCGGCGCCTCTGGACAGCCGGGGAAGCACGCCCTGCACGCCGGTGTAACGGGCACGGCGTAGAGTACAAGACAGGAAAGCGGCCATGGTGTCGCCGAAACGAAAGGTACAAAGAGATGAAGTTCCAGGGATTGCTGTTTGAAGGACACAAGTGGCTGGGTAACGGCAAGTTCAAGGGCCTCCTGATCATCTTCGCACTGCTCAGCATGGTGCTGGGCTCGGGTGCCGACACCCAGTGGGGTCCCGAGTAGCACACCGCTTCCATCCCCCAACGTACGCTCTCAGCGCCGAGACCGTCTGGTGTGAGCCTTCCCAGGGCGCGGGAAGACGTACGCTAAAGACCCGACTCGCCGTATCCCCCCGCACCAACGGCGGGCGACGGCGAGGCGGGTATCCGGGGCGGGAGTTGGGGAGTCATA
>JAICHN010000397.1 GCA_025924845.1 Chloroflexota bacterium
GAATCGAGAAGGACTGCTGCGGTTTATGGAGCATACCTACGTGCCGAGCCGCACTGTGGTCAGCATCGCGGGCGCCATCGACCGGGAGGCCGCGCTAAAATTGGCGAGCGAGCTTTTTGGTGACTGGGAAGGGGGTGCGGGTCGGGCACCGGTTTCCCCTCTGGTAAATTATGCGATGCGACCGCCCTCCCTGTGTTATGAGACGCGCGATACCGAGCAGGTTAACCTATGCCTGGCGGTAAAGGGTGTCCACCGAGCGAGCGAGGATCGCTTTGCTCTTGACCTCCTGACCGCGATTCTGGGGGGTGGGATGAGTTCGCGGCTGTTCGTGGAGGTGCGCGAACGCAAGGCCATGGCCTATGATATTCACACCTACACAAATCGGTTGGTCGATACGGGATCGCTGGTGACGTATGCGGCGGTCGACCCGAAGAATTGTCGAGAAGTCGTGCTGGAGATCTTGCGACAGTTAAGCCGTCTCCGTGATGAGGAAGTCTCGGAAGGGGAACTTGCGAAGGTAAAGGACTACAGTAAGGGCCGCCTGCTTCTTGGTTTGGAAGATACGCAGAGTGTGGCCGGCTGGTGCGGCGCCCAACTTCAGCTTCAAGGCGTTATCATGCAGCCTGAGGAGGTATGCGCCGCGATCGATCGGGTGGAGGCTCGCGACATCCAGCGCGTAGCTCAAGAATGCTTCGGCGAACAGTACTTGCGACTGGCCGCGCTTGGGCCGGTCGAAGGGGCGCGTGGACTGGAAAACATTCTAAGTTTAGGATAGCGCGCGATAAGGGCGTGAACGTCGGGCCGGCGCGGTGGCATGGTACGGGGCTGATTGGATAGACAGGGCGGGAAGATTGGTGTAGGAAGATGGCGGGTAAACGAGAAGTTGACGCAATCGGTCGTCTTGACGGAGTTACTGAAGCCACCCTATGTGGGCACGACGGAGGGGTGCTGGAAAGCTCCAGTGCCAACCCGAGGCTTGGCATCGTGGCCGCGAATCTCGAACGCGCCCTGCATGGGGTCCGCTCCAGCCTCCCCGGCTTCGCCGGGGCGATGAGTTTGGCCATTGAGGCCGACGAAGGCGCCTTGCAATTGACCCAACTTGACGATGCCACGCTGATTGTGTCAACGGAGGCTGAGACCAATCTCGGCGTACTGCGGATGGAGATTCGAGAGGCTCTCCAGTCCTGACTCGGCCCGAGTGCCGGCCCCAGGCAGCTTATAGCGTACCAGAGACCGGAAAAGAGGAATCATGGCGGACAGCAACATTCAACAGACCTTGATCATCGCGAAGCCCGATGCCGTGCAACGAGGCTTGATCGGCACCGTGCTAGGCCGGCTGGAACAGCGCGGGCTACGCATCGTGGCGCTCAGGCTCCTCCAGATCGATCGGGAATTGGCCGAACGGCACTATGCCGAACACCAGGGTAAATCGTTCTTCGCGGGGCTGGTCGAGTATATAACCTCCACTCCGGTTGCTCTTGCCGTATTTGAAGGACCGAACGCCATAGCCGCCGCGCGCGCTACCATGGGGGCTACGAACCCGCTGGCGGCAGCCACGGGCACGATTCGCGGCGACTATGCCCTCGAGATCGGCCGCAACCTGGTTCATGGTTCCGATTCGGTGGAGAGCGCCCGTAAGGAAATCGCGTTGTATTTCCGTCCCGAGGAACTGGTGACCTATCGCCGTGATATTGACCAGTGGGTGAGCGAACACTGAACGGCGTGAGTGGTTGCCGAGCCGGCCGGGCGGCGGGTCCGGCGCTAGCGATACCGGGGCCGGCAGGGCCCGGCTGGTCGGACGGAAGGTAGGTCGGAGTGGAATACGTGCTGGTCAGCGGCGGGGCCGGCTTCATCGGTTCGCACCTATGTGCCGAACTGATCGCGCGCGGTTACTTCGTCGTCTGCGTAGACAATCTTTGCACCGGCTCCGAGGAGAATATCGCGCCCTTAAGGGCAGAAGAGCGGTTCCGCTTCCTCAAGCAGGATGTCATTGAGCTTGACCGCGCGGTCCTGGCGGATGCCAACCTGGATCACCCGTTCCATTACGTCTTCCACATGGCCAGTCCTGCCAGCGTCGTGGACTATCTGCGGCTTCCCCTGGAGACGCTCTTGGTGAACAGCCAGGGCACGCAACGACTGCTCGACCGGGCGCGGGCCTGGCGCGCGCGGTTCGTCTATACATCTACTTCAGAGATTTACGGCGACCCCCAGGTGCATCCGCAGCCGGAGGATTATTGGGGCAACGTGAATCCTAATGGGCCCCGCAGCTGCTACGACGAGGGGAAACGGTTTGGCGAGGCGCTAACCGCGCACTATGCGCGGTCATTCGGCCTTGATGCACGCATCGTGCGGATTTTCAATACCTATGGCCCTCATTCACGCATAGATGACGGCCGAGTGGTGCCCAACTTTGTCAGCCAGGCGTTGCGCGGACTGCCCATCTCCATTTATGGCTCAGGCCGGCAAACGCGCAGTTTTTGCTACGTGAGCGACTTGGTAGCCGGCCTGATCGCCGCCATGCTGACCGACGGCCAAAAGGGTGAGGTCTTTAATCTGGGAAACCCCGAAGAGCATACGATTCTAGAATTTGCCCAGATAGTCAGCCGGTTGTGCGGAGGGGTCGAGCCCGCGCTTGTGTGGAGCGACCTGCCGGCCGATGATCCCAGCAGGCGGCAGCCGCTGATCGACAAGGCGGCGCGCCGCTTGAATTGGACGCCACGGGTTCCTCTAGAGGTTGGCCTGAAGGCGACTATTGATTGGTTTCGGCCTCGTGTACTCACGGGCGACGCCGAATGGGGCGTGGCGGCGTCCAACCTGACAGGGCACTGAAACGGCCAGTATGGCATGATACATAGCGTTGGCGAAAACGGCGCCGACCGTAGGCGGCCGACGGCCAGGGAAAGACGGATGATGGAATGACCACGGGCGACCAGAAGACCGAGGGTGTGTCTCCCGGCGACCTATATGCGGATGAGGCGATCCTGGAGTCCGACATTCCGCGGACGGTGGAGTTGGGGCGCCGCTTCACCAACTGGCGCACCTTGGCTTCGTTCGGTTTCGCCCTGATCATCTTGGTGATCGCACTCGATAAGAGTGGGGTGAACCTACCCGACCTCAAGGCTGCCCTTCAGAAAGTCAACCCTTTCATCTACATCTGTGCGTTCCTTCTCTACTACGTATCCTT
Organism: Chloroflexota bacterium; assembly: GCA_025924845.1. The sequence goes on from JAICHN010000397.1 coordinate 3,185, forward strand.
CCCGCTACGCACCCTCCGTTGGCGCATTTTGATGCGTAATGCCAATACTGGGGCGGACGCGGAGCGGTTACGGGGGGCCTCATTCGGCGATCTGCTGGAGATCCTTTACCTTTCCTGGTTCGCCAATTGTGTCATTCCGGCCAAATTGGGCGACGTGTACCGAGCGTACTTAACTCGCGGCTGGGTTGGTATCTCCGCCTCGCGCACCGTGGGCACGATTCTGGCCGAGCGCGTACTCGATCTTATCGTGCTGTTCCCACTTCTCTTGACGGCCGCCCTGCTCACCTTTCATGATCAGTTGCTTTCCGACAGCTCGCTACGCTTCGTGGTGTTTGGGGCTTTGGCACTGGGCGTGTTCGCGGTCGTTATCGTGATCGTGCTCTGGGTATTCGGCGACCGGCTTCATTTGCTGCTCCCTCGGCGGCTGCATCGCATCTACCATGCATTTCGCGAGGGCGCCGTCCATAGTGTGCGGAGCGATGTCGCGGTGCTCCTTGGACTCACGATACTCGTCTGGTCCTGCGAGGGCGGCCGGCTGTTCCTGGTCCTTCTTTCTCTTGGATTAATTGAACCGGGGAAGCTCGGTCCCAGCGCCGCTCTCTTCATGGCCCTTGGCTCGTCGGTGATCACCACGTTACCTCTTGCCCCCGGTGGGCTCGGCTTTGTAGAGACATTTCTCATTGTCTCATTTAAGACGTTGAAGACGGGATCGACCGTGGGCACGGCGGCGGCTGTTGCGCTACTCGATCGGATCATCAGTTATCTCAGCATAGTAGTGATCGGTTTCGCACTTTACATTTTTAGCAAGAAGACGCGGCAGGTGTTGGCGACTCCCGGCAGCGGATCTACGCCGGCGGGCGGTACGGCAACATCGGTAGGAGCGCCGCGGACAGGCACCACGGGTTGATGCGCATTGCCATGGATGCCACCGCCGCGGTGCGCCAGCAGGCCGGGGTGGGGCGCTTCGCACGGGGCCTGCTCTCCGGGTTGTCCGTGGTGGACGGCCACAACGACTATGTGCTGGTTACCACAGGCTCGGCTCGAGTCACTCCGGAAGTCGGCGATCTGCCGGCACGGCATCGATGGGTGCGCCTGCCGATCAGTGAGCGCCTGGCGACCATCGCCTGGCAGCGAATGCGGCTGCGTCCCGCGCCGGCCGACCTGGTCCGCGGCGCCGATTTCTTTGTCACACCCGATTTCGCGTTGCCTCCGGTGGGCAGGCTGCCCGCGGCGGTGACGGTGCATGACCTTTCGTTCCTGGTTCATCCGGAGTGCGCCGATGACGGCCTGCGCCGCTATCTCGAGCGCACGGTGCCGCGCTCCGTCGAACGTGCCTCGGTGGTATTCGCGGTGTCGCAGACCACCGCCTCGGCCGTTACGGCGCGACTGGGGGTCGCCCCTACTCGGATCGCCGTGGTGAGTAATGCCGTGGATCAGCGGTTTCGTCCCGTTCCCGATGAGGCGCGCCCCAATCTGACGCGTGATCTGCGCGCGGCATTTGAGATCGAGCGCGGCTATCTGCTGACGGTAGGCACGCTCGAGCCTCGAAAGAATCTTGTTCGGCTTTTAGAGGCATATGCGGGGCTGCGCCGCCGCTGGTCCCGGCGCCCGGCGGACGGACCCTGTCCCTTACTGGTGATCGCGGGCCGCGTAGGGTGGCGATTCGAGTCGATTTTCCGAAGCGTGGCTCGGTTGGGAGTGGGAAAATGGGTGCGGTTTCTGACCTGTGTCCAGGATGTCGACCGGGTTA
>JAICHN010000398.1 GCA_025924845.1 Chloroflexota bacterium
CCCCCCCCCCCCACTCCCCCTTCGACTATCACTTATATATAGGCGCGTCGGCTGCCCAGCGCCGCCAGGATGACCACGGCGGCGAGAATGCCCAGGGTCTGCGGGACGGTGAGAAGCTGGCCGACCGCCGCCACCGCCACGAGCGGCGGAATGGTCACGCCGGCGGCCAGCGCTTGCTGGACCGCGAACACTCGCCCTCGTAAATTGACGTCCGCCCGCTCCTGAACTATGGTCTGGGCCGGAGCGTTGAGCAGCGCCGTGCCGATGCCCAGAACGAAGCTGATCGGCACCGTCATGCAGGAGGCCACCAGGGTACGGCCCAGGTGGACATTGCTTAACAGCGCGGCCACGACGTTGGGCACCACCGCCAGCGCGGCGATGGCCAGCCCGATCACCAGCAGCGCGGCCGACGCCACCCTTCCCTTCGGCATGATGTGACCAACTCGATCGATCAGGAAAAGGCCGAGGCCAAGACCGGCGCCCGCCGGCGCCACCAGAATAATCATTGCATTGGCCTGGCCCGTATTGAGCAATTGCTGCACGAACTTTGGACCCAGCTCACTGAGCACCAGGAGCACGGCCGGGCCAAGGCTGAGTTGGACCAGCGCCGCGGTGAGCGGTCGATCGCGCATCACTACCCTCGCCACCTCAACCAGCTCGACCAGCATCTGCAGGGCGGCCTCGCGCACCGTCGCGCTGGTGCTCCGGCGCCGCTCCCGCGTGATCGCGGGCAGCGGAATCAAGATCAAGGCCGCGAAGGCCAGAAAGGCGCCGCTGATCATCCAGGTACGGGAAATCCCCACAAAGGGGAGGGCGACCAGCAGCGGGCCGAGTGAGTAGCCGGCTACGCCGGCACAGAGAAAGGTGATCTGGAACAGCGCGTTCGCCGCCAGCAAATCGCGTTTCGAGACGACGAGTGGAATAGTGGCGCTCTCGGCCGGTTGAAACGGCTGGTTCACCACCGATACGGCAAGAGTGATCACATAGAGAGCGGCCAGGTGGTTTTGTAAAAGCACGTAGCCCAGGCAACCGCCTGCCCGAACCAGGTTGCTGAAGATGAGAATAGCCTGCTTGCTAAAGCGGTCCACCAGGACACCCGAGAGGCCGGCGAAAAGAATGGTGGGCACCTGCACCATGAGAATGGCCACGCCGATTCCGGCCGGAGCACCATTGGTCAGGTGGGCAATTTGCAGAAACAGCGCCCACCACACCACGTTCTGAAAGGTCTGGGAGCTGGCCTGGGCCATCCACAGGCGCAGGAACGGCCCATTGCGCAAGACAGGGCCGAAGCCGCCGCGCCCCTCCAATTCGGGGATCAGCTCGACCGGATGGCCGGACAGACGAGTCGACACCAGGTCGAGCTTACGGGTGACCTGGCCCGGCTCGCCCTGCACGCCGCCGCTCTCATCACTCATCTCTGTAGTGTAGCAAGCCTCCCGGCCAAAACAGAGGCTAATAATGCTTCGTGCGCCCGCGCCACATTTCCCAGGCCATGGCGCTCAGCCTTGCTTCTGCTTGCCTCGCCCAGGCGTCGCCGGCCGGCTTGATCGGTCAACACCCGCTCCATGGCAAGAGCGAAGGCCGGCACGTTGCCCGGCTCGGCCAGGTAGCCGTTGATCCCCTCGTCCACCAATTCAGGCAGGGCGCCCGCGCGGGCCGCGACTATGGGTAGCCCCGTTGCCGCCGCTTCGAGCGTTGTGATGCTCTGCAACTCCACGGCGCTCGTGATGCAATAGGCGTCGGCCGCCTGATACAGGCGAGGTAAGTCGCTCGCCGACAGGTAGCCGGGGAAGGTGACCCGGCCCGCCAGATCCAGGTCGCGGGCTAGGCGCTCCAGACGCGGGCGATCCGCCCCCTCGCCCCCAACCACCAGATGCGCATCGATGTTCCGGAGGGCCAGAGCGGCGGCGCGCAGCCAGGTCTCCATGTCTTTCTCGGCGTCCAATCGACCGGTGTAGAGCAACGTAGGCTTCTCGGGCAGGCCGAGCGCGGCGCGCGCGGCCGGACGATCGGGAGACGGCGCGAAGCGGTCGGTGTCGATGCCGTTGGAAATGACCGTGACCTCGCCCGAAAAGGCCATGCCACGCAGAAGGCGGGCAGCGGTCTGGGTGGGGGTGCAGACTCGGCCGGCCCGGTTAAGGAACCAGAGCAGATAGAGGCGGAACGCCCCGACGGCGAAGGGGTACAGCGCGCGATGCTCACGCAGCCCATAGAGCGAACATTCCGGAATGGTGTGGTTGACCGCCACCACGGGAATGCCGAGCGCCCGTGCCGCCTGAAGTGCCGATAGGCCAAGCGGAAACGGATGATGGATCTGCACCACGTCTGGGCGCGCTGCCTGAAGAGCGGCGCGCACCGCATCCGGACGATACGCGGCGCGGAGTTGATAGCCGAAGGGGACGGGAAGGGTGGGCACGCGGCGCGTCATGCCGTGCGGCGTCGCTTCGGTTGATTGCCGCCCGGTAAGGCTGGGCGCGATCACCTCCACCTGATGCCCCGCGCCATGCAGATAGCGGCGGAAGTTATCGATGAAGGTGGCGGGGCCGCCGACCCACGGGCTCGTGAAGTCGGCGGCAATGGCGATCCTCACCGCCCGGCGGCGATTGGCAACGGCGAAGGCGCCTGGGCGTTCTGATGTTCCGCGTGCTTCATCGCGGCCAGGGTCTCCGCCCGTTGGGTCTCGATGCGCTTTCGCTCGCGCAGGTACCGAATATCGGACAGAGCGCTGAGCACGAAGAGGCGATCGTAGCGGTAGGTGAAGGACGGATGGAGGTAGCAGAGGTTGCGGCAATTATGGCAGAAGTCAAACCGCCCGACCTCGTCCTGCATCTGCTGCCATTTTCGCGAGTGAAAGAGCTTTTCAAAGTTGCGGTCCAACGGGATCTTGGTGGTCACCATGTGGTAGCACGGGTAGAGCACATAGCCGTCCGGCGAAACCACAATCACGGCGTTGGCGGCTCGGCAGCGCGGCTTCTCCTTGAGGTTGCCTTTCTCGAAGATAGCCGTTTCGCCTAGATTGACATAAACGTTGTCTTCGTGCGCCAACTTTTCGGCCAGACGCACGTGAGTGAGATCGACGTTTCCGTTGCCGAACAGATCGAACTCCGGCTGAATCTTCAGGATGGCCTGATGCTCACGCGCCAACTTAATCATCGGCTCAAGCTGGTCGACGTTGCCGTTGGTCAGGACGAAGATAAGCTGGTAGGGTTCGCCCATTTCACGGGCGATTCCCATGCTCTTGATCACATCCTTGAAGCTGGTATCGCGGCGGATGGGGTTGTGAATCTCCGCCGTGGGCCCCACCAGGGAGAAATTCATGATATCCACCAGGCCGGCGATTTCCTTGGCCCGGCGTGGGTAGAGCGTGCAGTTGGTAGTGATCTGGGTCTTGAACCCCATATCCTTGGCGGCCTTGAGCAAGGTGGGAAGGTTCTTCTTGAGCAGTGGTTCGCCCCCGGTGAAGTCGATAAGCCGCACGCCGATCCGCTTGAGGACCTTGAACTGCTCGATGCTTTGCGCGGTGCTCGAATACTTCGAGACCGGGATCACGTCCATCGGCCCGTCGGGAATGTTGCAAAACGTGCAGCGGGCCGTGCATTTGTAGGTGACATAGTAATAGGCCATGACAGGTTTACCGGTAAGCGGCCCGATCGCCAGGCTCGTTAAGCCGCCCTGCATCGGCAACGTTCGCTTCATCCCGAATTTCTCTCCCTATCGCGCCGGCCGTCTGCTAAAGCGCGCTCTCGTTAGCCCCTCACTTCGTACTGTACGATGCGCCGCTGCCTTCAAGCAAGGGTAGGCCGGCCGGCGAGGATGCGCCACGAGCGTCCGCCGGCCTCCAGGGTAAATCCCTCCAGGCTGCCGCCGAGTACGGTCAGAGTCGGCAGTTCGCCGGCGACGGCGGGTGGCGCGAAGATGCCCCAACCCGCTCCGCAGGTGAAGATTGTCTTGTACGAGTTGCCGGCCGATTCCAGGGCAGGGCTGAAGCGGAGCATTTTCCGGTCTACATCGCATTGGAAGCCGGTGAGGGCGGGGATCAAGGCCCAGGCGGCGGTCGAGCGAGCATAGTGGTGGCCGCACTCCACTTCGTTCCAGGGGTTGCGCCGATACCCGTCGTGACGATCGCGTAAGGCCGCGACGAGCATCAGTCCTTCGGTCACCCGTCCTTCATAGATCAGGTTAGCAGCCACCTGGTATTCGACGCCTGTCCACACCTCGTCGGAATACACAAACGGCAGGCGTGGCCGGCCCCCATTCGGCCAACTACAGAGGACCAGGCCGGCCTCGTCGGCGAAGGCATAGGCGCGCTGTAAATTGGTGTGATTCCCCAATTGGGCATGGAAGTTGTAGCGGAGCACGGCGCCCAGGGCGGACTCCACTCGTTCGGGTGGCAGCAGGTTCCCAAGACCCGCCACGTGGGCGAGCGACTGGCCAAACATTTGGTCCGAGAGGCATCCCAGGCCGTGCTGATAGGGATGCTCGTCCACGTCTTGCAGGCGTTGCTCGTAGTACTCACCGTTCCACAACAACTCATCCAGGCGGACGCGGCTGCGCTCGTAGAGGCCGCGGAAGCGTGCCGCCGCCTCCGCGTCGTCCAGGCGCAGGGCCATGGCCTCGACCGCGCGCAAGGCGCCCAGCAACAGGACGCCGGTGAGCGGATTCGGTCCCCAGAACTCGATGTCATAGGTATTGTGCTGTTCGCCGTCGAGCACGGAGTCGCCGTCGGTGTCCCACTCCGCCAGCGCGTATTCCAGGCACCGGCGGGCATGAGGCCACACCTCCTCCCGAAAGCGACGGTCGCCGGTCAGCAAGAAGGTGCGCCAGACCCGGATCAGCGAACCAAGTTGCCCATCAGCCGCCGCCGGGTGTCCCTCGAATACCTGGCCGAAGTGGGCGCCGCTACGG
>JAICHN010000399.1 GCA_025924845.1 Chloroflexota bacterium
AGGTACGTGCCCTGCAGCCCTACCTCGACGTGCCATTGCGGAGCAACCAGATCGAGATGAGCCTGCTCCGCCTGGATCCGCTCTACGAGGGCATCGACGGCGGTGACGGCACCCTGGACCAGTGTATAACGATGGGCATGACACCCCTGGCCTGGAGCCCTCTCGGCGGTGGCGGATTGCTAGGGGCGAGCCGGCGTGGCGCCGACCCGGCGAGAGTGGAGCGCGTGCTGGCTGCTCTAGCGGCACTCGCTCCGGTCTACGGTGCGTCGCCTGCCCAACTGGCACTGGCGTGGCTCCTGGGGCATCCCGCCGGCATCCTCCCTCTGGTGGGCAGTACCGATCCGGCGCATATCCGAGAGGCGGCCGGGGCGGCGAAGCTCAAGCTCACGCGGGAGGACTGGTATCGCCTCTGGGTCGCAGCGAGGGGGATTCCCATGCCGTAGCGGCCCCCGAGTGAACCTGCGCCCCGCCCGCGGAGGCGGCGTATCGATCGCGGCGTAACAACCCGGGCTGTCCCTTCCCGATCGCGGCAAAAGCCGGCGCAGTGCGTCCCGATCCGCGCACTCGCGGACGATCCAGCCGGCAATGTGAAAAGAAACACGGGAGATGCAGATGGAGCAGCCTGAACGCGCGACGGGGTCCATTCGCGTGGCCATCATCGGAGCCTCGGCGCGGTCCAGCTACCTATATGGACCGCTCGCTAGGGCACTCTCGCGGGAGGTGGAGTTGGTGGCAATCTGGGGCCGGAGCGCCGAGTCGGCGGCGCGGCTGGGCGACGGCCTGTGCGTGCCCTGGTACACCGACCTGGAAACACTGGTGCGGGAGACCAGGCCCCAGATCGGCATCGTCAGCGTGGCCTACGATGCCAACGGCCGGGTCGGATTGATGGCGGTCGAGCACGGCCTGCACGTCTTGCTGGAGACGCCGATCGCCCACAGGCTTGACGAGGCGGACGCCATCATCAAGGCGGCCGCCCGTAGAGCATTGAAAATCGAAGTCGCCGAACAGTTCCATCGGCGCCCACTCGAACAGATCAAGTTAAAGCTGATCGCCGCGGGACTCTTCGGACGCGTCTACACCGCCTTCAACGACTTCGCCGGGCACGGCTACCACGGTGTGAGCGTTCTGCGCAGTTACCTGGGGTTCGATGCCGTGCCGGCCCGCGTGACCGGCGCGGTGCGCTCGTTCGACCTGGCCCCGCACTGGTCCCGACTGGCAGGGACACATGGTCCGCGCATGGAGACACAGGAACATGGAATGATCGAGTTCGCCGATGGGCGCCTGGGGGTCTACCATTGGACTGATGTGGGGTATGACTCGGCGCTGCGCTGGTGGCGGAGCAGTCGGTTCCTGGCCGAGAAGGGCATGGGCATCACGGTCGGGGTGGGCATTGAGGGGGAGGAGCGCCTCTCGCTGCTCTCGCCCGGGGGAGAGGCGCCCCGGTTCATCACCCTGGAGCGGCGGTGGGAGCGGAACGACGGCGGGGCGCTGGTGGCTCTGGTCGCGCACACGGGCGAGCCCGATCAGCCCATCGTGCGGTGGGATAATCCGTTCGCGTCGGAAACCAAGGGTCATGGCGTGCAATGGCACGACGACGAGATCGGCGTGGCCGGCTGCCTGATGAGCCTGGTCAGAGCGGTGCGCGACGGCACGGCGCCGACTTACGGCGCCGCGCAGGCGCGGCTCGACCAGGAGATCGTGCTGGCCATCCGCCGGTCTTCGCAAGAGGGCGGCAGGCCGGTCTCGCTCCCCCTGGACGCAGTGTAGGTGCCGGCGTACGGCAGCCGCCGGCATGCCCCATGTAGGCACATTCCTCGTGGCCGCCCTTGGGTGGCAGGTCAGGGCAGGAATTGCACGGGCACGGGAGAGGGGCGGCACGCCGTTCCCCCTTACCCGCCGGACATGAGCGTGTGATAGAGTACCCGGGAGTGTAAAGGAGAACTAGCGGTGGAACGTGGACCGTATGGCGGTATGCTGGGCGGACTCACGCGGATGCGGGATGCACGAAGCGCCCGCGCATCGAGCTGGGATCCGCGCGGCCGGAATCAGGACAACTGGATTATCCCCCCCGGCGAGACCATCGTCCTCGCCGACCTCGAAGGGCCAGGCTGCATCACCCATATCTGGATGACCCAATTCTGCCGCCGCATCCTGGGCCCGAGCCTCCTCAACCCGGAGCGCGTAGGTCAGACCGTCCCGGTGCTGGAGATCCACAACGCGCTCGGCCTGAGTTGGGAGGCGCCCGATCCCGACTATTATCGCAAGGTGCTGGTCAAGATCTACTGGGACGACCAGGAGTACCCCAGCGTGTTGGTCCCACTGGGTGACTTCTTCTGCATCGGCCACTCCATGCCGGGACCCTGCGTGTCAATCCCCTTCACGGTGTCCTCGAAGCCCGAGGAGCGCTACACCTTCGGCGGGACCGCCGCCTTCAACTGCTATCTTCAGATGCCGTTCAACAAGCGGGCGCGCATCGAAGTGGAGAACCAGAATGACGTTCCGTACGGGCAGTACTTCTACATCGATTACGAGCTCTACAGGGAGCCGCCGGGGGATGATATCGTCTACCTCCATGCTCAGTGGCGGCGCGAGAACCCTTGTGGCGGCTGGGCGCCGGATCTCCAGACCAACAGCCCGGAAGTGAATATCGCCAATCTGGACGGCAAGGACAACTATGTAGTGCTGGAGGCGGAAGGGCGCGGACACTACATCGGCTGCAATCTGTCCGTGACGCACTTTCAGGGCAGTTGGTGGGGCGAGGGCGACGACCTGATCTTCATCGACGGTGAGACCTGGCCGCCCAGCCTGCATGGCACAGGCACCGAAGACTATTTCGGGCACGCCTGGGGCATGCAGAATGTCGCCTACCCGATGAACGGGTCGATCATCCACGAGAGCGTGGTACCTGGCTATCCGGTAAGCTACCGCTTCCATCTGGTCGACCCGGTGCGCTTCGAGCGCAGCATTCGCGTGACCGTTGAACACGGGCACGCCAATCACCTCTCCGACGACTGGGCCTCGACCGCCTACTGGTACCAGACGATCCCCAGCCGGCCCTTCTCGATTCCCCCGGTCCAGGAGCGCCTGCCGCTTCGCCCAGTCATGCCGGCAGCGTCGTCCGCGCTCGGGGATGCCTACCTGAACGAGGAGATGCGTGCCCTGCGGGCCGCCCAGCGCGAGCGATACTCTCGGTATGTGGAGGAGCGCAATGCGGTACTGGCCGACCGCATGGGCGACACCAGGCGACGTTCGGAACTCAGCCGTGAGCATGCTCACCAGATACGCACCTCCTACCACTAATCTCTCCCATCCGCGACCCGCCGCTGCCAGTGAAGCCGGAGACCACTTTAACAGGGGATACTTAATGAGTGCCGACCGACGCCCGATCTACCATTTCACACCCCCGATGGGCTGGATGAACGATCCCAACGGCCTGGTCTATTTCGACGGGGAGTACCACCTCTTCTACCAATACATCCCGTGGGATCTGTGGGATGCCGCAGGCGCCTCGCATCCCGCGCACTGGGGGCACGCGGTCAGCAGCGACCTCCTCCACTGGGCCCACCTCCCGGTGGCGCTGAAGCCCGATGACCTGGGAGCGATTTTCTCCGGCAGCGTGGTGGTCGACGAGCATGACAGCAGCGGATTCTTCGCCGGCCGGCCGGGCCTGGTCGCCATCTTCACCCATCACAATGGCAGCCCCTCCCCCCATGGTCCCCAGGTCCAGAGTATTGCCTACAGCGACGATCGCGGGCGCACCTGGATCAGGTACGCGCGCAACCCGGTGATCGCCAACCCCGGCCCGCCCGACTTCCGCGATCCGAAGGTCCTATGGCACGCTCCGACGCGGCGGTGGGTGATGGTCGTCACCTACCACGGTGACCGGGTGCAGTTCTATCAATCGGAGAACCTCAGAGACTGGCGGTATGCCGGCGAGTTCGGGGCGGACCAAGGCGTGCACAGCGATCAGTGGGAGTGTCCGGATCTGTTCGTGCTACCAATCGACGGAGACCCGAACCACAGCAAGTGGTTGCTGCACGTCTCCACTTATCACTCGACGACGACCTCCGACCACCCGGGGCTGCAGTATTTTGTCTGCGACTTTGACGGCACGACCTTCAGCAACGACAATTCTTCCGATATTGTGCTTACGCCCGACTATGGGCGGGACAACTATGCGGCGGTCACCTGGTCGGACATCCCCGCGGCCGACGGCCGGCGCCTGATGATCGGCTGGATGAACGACTGGACCTATGCGCGCGCGGTGCCCACGGATCTCTGGAAAGGCCAGATGACCGTCCCGCGCGAACTGCGCCTCCGGCGGCGCGACGGGGAGATCAGGCTGGTCCAGACACCGGCCGCCGAGTTGACACGATTGCGGGCAGAGCGTAGCCACCGAGAGGATGCAACCATCGGTCCGGAGAGCAGCGTGTGGGAACGGGGGACCAGCGACGCCATGGAGATCATCACGACCCTCGATCGGGGGTCGGCGCTGGAGTGCGGCGTGAAAGTGCATGCGGGCGAGGGAGAGCAGACCGTTATCGGGTATAACCGGGAAACGGCTACCCTATTCGTCGATCGTGCGCAGTCGGGCCGAAGCGCCTTCAGCCCAGCCTTTCCCGGGCGCTCCGGGGGTCCGCTGACTCTGCGGGATGGAGTGCTTTCCCTGCGTATCTACCTTGATGCACAATCGGTTGAGGTATTCGGCAACGAGGGTGAGACCGTGATCAGCAGCTTAATCTTTCCCAAGTCCACCTTCACCGGTCTGGAATTCTATGCCGTGGCAGGTGAAGCGCGGATCCTCTCACTGGATGTGTTCCGATTGCTGTCCTAAATTCGCGGCTGATATTGGCAGGCTAACGGCCGAGCGGCGTATGTTGAGAGGATTGCGAAAGGAAGA
>JAICHN010000400.1 GCA_025924845.1 Chloroflexota bacterium
AGTTGTTTCCGCTACGGGCAGCGATCCGGCCTTCGATCCGACCGCAGAGGCTGCCGCAATCTGTTCTTGCCGCCAAGAGGTGTGACGCCGCAAGGCATGATCCACGGCGGATCGCGGCATGGTTGCCGCCATGCGGTGTGACGCGCGCATAGGGAAGGGAAGCAATCTCTTCGCCGCCATGCGGTGTGACGCCGATTGCCGCCACGCGCTGTGACCGTTGCAGCCGGCCGGTGTGACGAATGCCACCGTCAGGTGTGACGCGCGCCCAGAGAAATTGAGATCCCCTATTAGATCTACTATCTCTACCACCGACGAGTGCGAAGAGGCGAGCGGCCGACTATGCAAGGATATGGGCATGAGTTGGATACTGGCGATTCTGGGCCGGGATCGGCGCTTGCGGGTTGATGAGGCGTTCCATGGGTGCCAATTACATTGTGTGTTCGGCCCGCCGAACTCATACACCTCGGCGGGTGACGTGAGCAGAATCCGGAGCCTCGGATGACGGAGCCCAATCGCTCAAGTATTCCCCCCGGCGACGCTCTATTGAGTGGTCGACTGGTCGACCGCTATGGCGCGGCGGTACTTTCCGCCGGTTTCACGGCTACCCCCAACCTCTTACTCTTGCATGCGGCACGGCTGGGAATCGGCACGGGTGAACTGCTCCTGGTGCATTACGTCTTTCAGCAGTGGCGAGATGCCCGGAAACCTTGCCCGAGCGTGGCGGCCCTGGCTCGTGCGATGGGAAAGAGCGAGCGCATGGTGCGCTACTACCTCCAATCGCTCCAGAAAAAGGGTCTCTTAGTACTTGAGCCGCAATATGACGGTGAAGGCGGTCAGCGCAGCAATCGCTTCGACTTTGGTCCGCTCTTACGCGCGGTGGAAGCGGTAGAGCGTGCCACTGCCGCTCCTTCGCCGAGAGATGGACGGTCGAATCATGCCGGAAGTAAATTGCAGCCCCTGGAGGAAAGTGATTGCAGGCCCCCCCTGCAAGCCGTTGCAGGCACAATAGAAAATCATCAACACGTCGTGAAAGATGGTATCGGTCTCGATGCGCACCCAATCGGGCGTGCCCCGTATGAACCGGACCCGCCGTCAACGGCGTCTCCCAGTGATGCTGCTGTGGAGGCATCCACGCACCCGGCGCCACTTCCGGACTCCACCACGCCTCCGGGCAGATCGGTTATGCAGGACCCCGCATTTTTGACCCTCCTCGATCCGATCACCGCGCTCGGCCGCGAGTTTGGCGATGAGGCGCATCCGAGGGTAAGCACCCGCCGCGCGTTCAATCTGTTTCTTGCTTCCCGCCTTCCTCTCGATACTTTCGTCGCGTTGCTGCACAGCGCCGCGGCAAGTACCAGAACAGCGCGCGCCTCCATCACGACCTACCGATCAGGAGATGGAGTGCGCCGAAAGAATCTGGTGCCGTTCTGGTTCGCTACGCTGGAGCGGCTCGTGGAGGAACAGCAGGAGGTCAACCGGCGTGACCGCCAATTCTGCGCTCAGGAACATCCAAAGCGCCGCACTCCGCAGCCCAGCCAATCCAACCGATCCCACTCCGCCCAATCGACGGCAATGAACGACCAAGGTGATGCTGCCGACCCGGATTCGTTATGGGGTCGGATCCTGGGTGAATTAGCCACGGTCGTCACGCCGAGCGTCTTTGCGACCTGGCTCGCTCCCACCAGGTCGTTAGCTACGGAGGGGTGCAGCCTGCGCATTGCAGCGCCAAGTACATTTCATTGCCAATGGCTTCAATCACGGATGTCAAGACAGATCGATTCGACGCTGAAGCTTCTCGGGCTACGAGGCTATAACGGTCATGTTCGTTGCATTGCCCAGTGGCGGAGCGGATGAGCTTCAGTGGGCTGGCCCTGACCGATGAGGCGGATGATGGCTACGACCATGCCTGCATAGGTAATCTTCACCCAAAGGCATCCAGCGGCTATGCAGCATGATAATAGGCATGATGCAGGCCACCCAAGACCGGCTCCGCATGGATTGGTCCTGAAGTGTTCTCGACCTCTGTATTCAGCTGTGGCTCTGGGATTGCTTGGTGCAGACCTTGATGCGGTCGTGCCTGGTTGAAGTACAGTGCGTATTCGCACAGCACCTGGTGCAGGTGGCGCTCGCCCAGGATGAGGACATGATCCAGACACTCGCGCCGAACACTGCCAAGGAATCGTTCCACGATGGCATTGGCCCGCGGTGCTCGGCCTGGTGTGCGTAGCATCCGGATTCCCGTCGCCTTGGCGACCCGGGCAAACGCCGGGCCGAACTTGGTATCGTTGTCCCGAATGAGGAACTTCGGTTTCTGGTCGTAGGGAGTGGCTTCACGCAACTGTTGGGCGACCCAGGAATCGGTGAGGTGGCGCGTCACGCCCAGATGTACGACACACCGTGTGGCGTGCTCGACGATGAAGAAGGCGAATACCGGTCGGAAGAAGAGATCAGTGCATTGGAGGAAGTCACACGCCCAAATGCCCTTGGCCTTGGTACGCAGGAACGTTGCCCACGTTTGCCCGCGTGGTCGCGGCTGACGAGTACCGCGGAGATACTTCTGGATGGTGCGTTTGGCCACGCGAATGCCAAGGGTGAGGAGTTCTCCTCGAATGCGCTCAGCGCCCCAGAGAGGATTGGCGGTGGCCATCTCCTTGATCAGGGCGATCGTCACCTCCGGGAGTGGAGGACGTCCAGGCTTCGATCGTGATTTCCTCTTCCAGAACAAGCGGAAGCCTGCGCGATGCCAGCGCAAGAGTGTCTCGGGCTGGGTGATCAGCAGGGCCCGGCGCCAGGAGCGAAGGCGCCCAGCGAGCACCATCATCAGGGTGCGATCGGCTGGCGTGAGCACCGGCCGTTTCACGCTGCGGCGCAGGACCACCAGTTGGTGGCGGAGCAGGGCGTTCTCGATCAAGAGATCGGGCTTACTGCGCAGGAGGTCTATCGCAGTCCCACTCACGTGTGCCGCCACGGCAGGTCTGACCCAGGTCACGGACCAGAGCAGGTGAAGTACGAGCCGGATGTGCCGAGCGACATGACGGCAGAGGGTGGTGATGACCATGGAGCCCTTTCTGGTGCGGCGAGGTGCTCGACGCAGTGCTGAGGTAGCTACTCTGCCGCACAGTGTAACCGCACACGACTGAGAACGATCACCCCACCGAATCAGCTCAAGGTGGGCATAGATGGGTTTGTAGCCATGACAGTCTCTGCAGCGCAGCGGAGCAGCCGTGGGCCGTCCCTGTTTGCGATGGGCAGGTGCCGGGCTGCACACCGCGAGCGGTCTGGCCGAGCTGGGACTGGGGCGCGCTGTACGGTATGGTCAGCCCGAACCGGCTCGTCGCGGGCAGCCGGTACCTGTCCTCCGGACACGATCGAGCACCTCGGACCGCCGCATCCACCGGCGCTTGGGCTCCCGGCGCCGGTTCGGCGCGGCCGTCAAGCCGAAAGATGCCGATCCAGGTCTGGGCCGGCACGGTGCGCCGCCTCGGCCCGACGTGCCAGCGTCGCGAGCATACCCGAGAAGATCAGCCTGTGTATGGGATAGAGCAGATACCAGTACAGCAGCCCCCAGACACCTTTCGGCGCGAAGAGTGCCGTCTGCACCAGCAGCGTCACCTCATCCGATATGGGCCTTGCCTCGAACTGCAGCCACGCGCGCCCCGGCACGCGCATCTCCGCTCGCAGCCGCAGCAGGCGCCCAGGTTCTACCGCTTCTACCCGCCAGAAATCGAGCGCATCCCCTACGCGCAGGTCCGTTGGATGACGGCGGCCCCGCCGCATCCCCACCCCACCGACCAGCTTATCGAGCAGGCCCCGTAGTCGCCACAGGCTGTTGGCATAGGGCCACCCACCGGCGCCCCCCAGCCGGGCGACCACGCCATACACCTCGGCCGGCGTCGCGTGCGTGCGCCGTACCCGCCGCTCCCTGATCAGCCCTTCTTGCGTAGTCAGCACCACGGGCACCCTGTCGCCCTGGCTGGTCATCAAGGCGCCACTCCAGACCGTCTCAACCTCCCCGGCCTCCAGCTGGGCCAGCGCGGCGGCGACTGCCATGCGATAGGTCACCGGCCGGATGTTCGGAAAGAGCGATGCCGCCAGCGCGTCCCGTACGACCACGTCGTTGCGCAAGCCCTCGATTAGCGGGCGGGCGATCTCGGCCGGTATCGGCGTCACCCAATGCACCCAGTACGAGGACAGCCGCGGCGTCAGGACGGGCACCGGCAGAAGCACACGCCGGAGCCCGCGCACCGAGGCATACTCCAACATCATCGCCGCGTAGGTCAGCACATCGGCGCCTCCGATCTCGATTACCCGCCCCGTGCTCGACGATGTCCTGAGCGCCATAATCAGATAGTCCAGCACATCGCGGACGGCAATGGGCTGCACGCGGTTGAAGACCCAGCGCGGACAGATCATCCCCGGTAACCGCTCGGTCAAGTGCCGGATCATCTCAAACGAGGCGCTTCCCGCACCGACGATGACGGCGGCGCGGAATTCGGTCACCGGTACACCAGCCTCGCGCAGGGCTTCGCCGGTCTGCTGGCGAGAGCGCAAATGGGGGGAGAGGTCGGCGCGTGGATCGCCGAGACCACCCAGGTAGATGATACGCTGGATCCCGGCGGCGGCGGCGGCGTTGCCGAACGTGCGGGCGGCGGCCAGGTCACGTACCTGGAAATCCGCGCCGCGGTGCAGGCCATGGATCAAGTAGTAGGCCGCAAGCACGCCGGTCATCGCCGCGGACACGCTCTCGGGATCCCCGACATCGCCGCGCGCTACCTCCACCTGCGTAAGCCAGGCGCGGCCCTGCAGCCGTCCAGGGTCGCGGACCAGTACGCGCACCGGATAGCCGGCCTCAAGCAGGCGAGGTAC
>JAICHN010000401.1 GCA_025924845.1 Chloroflexota bacterium
CGTCACCGCCTCGGTCCAGGCCAGGGCAGCCCGCTCGCGCTCGGTATAGAATGGCGTCTCCCGCCATGCGGTCAGCGTATAGAGCCGCTGCTCGCTCTCGCCCCTGGCGCGCGCATCCTTGCTATGCATGTCGAGACAGTAGGCGCAGCCGTTGAGCTGTGAGGCCCGCATCCGCACTAACTCCAGCAGCGCCGGCTCGAGATCGCCGCGGCGCACATACGCCCCGATGCCGCTCATCGCCTGCATGGCGCCTGGGGCAACTGTTCCGTACTCGATTCGCGGTTCCATAATAGTCCTCTTGCGCGGCTCCGTTACCGGGGTGAGTGGCCGCCTGCGGCTCAGCCTCGGTCGTTAAGGATGATTCCTAACCCTGATCCCAGGATACGGCAGGCGGGATCGCGCCGCCGTGACTTTTGTCACGGCGGCGGTACGAGTGCCGGCATAGGGTTGATCATGGGCCGTATTACCGCGGCTTGGCGGAAAGGAGTGAGGAGTTGTGTGAAGGAACATTCCTTGAACGCGCCGCGGCGAGCGCTTCCCGGCACTGCGCCGCCTCGATCTCCAACCCCTCCCGCAGATAGACCTCTTCGGCCTGTGAAATGAGCCTGACTGCCTCGTCGCTACGGCCCTGATCGTGGTACACCAGACCCTTGAGATACCGGCAACGCGCCCCATCGACCGGCAGGCTATATTGACGGAAGATGGTTTCCGCCTGGGCAAGAAGCACGGGGATCTCCTCCAGCCGTCCTTCACCGTAATAGATCCGCGCACGGCCAATGCGACAACGATGAACGTCGGGTAGAAGGCCGCGCCGGCTGTAGATCGCCTCCGCCTCCGCGAATAGACGAAGCGCCTCCGCGACATCACCTTGATCGTGGCGGATCTGCGCCAAGCTGAAGTACGCGTGTGCCACGTAGATCGGTGCGTCCAGCCGTTCGAAGATCGGCAACGCGTAGTCGATCAGTGCCGCGGCCTCCGCGAGCCGATCCTGATCAGCCTTAACCTGGGCGAGCAAATACGCGCAGCGCGCCGCCTCGATGTGCAGCGCCTGCTCGGCATAGGCGGCCAGGGCCCGTTCCAGCACCGCGCATGCCTCGTCACGCCGGCCCTGCACGTAACGGATCTGGCCGAACAGATACCGGCAGTTGGCCACATCTCCAGGTAAGTGCTGCTCCTCGAAGATCGCTTCCGCGCTCACGATGAGGTCCGCCGCTTCGTTGAAACGCCCTTCGTCCTTTCGCAGGTGCGCCAGGCCATACCGGCAGTTGGCGAGGTCGATACCGCGCTCCTCCAGAGAGCCGAAGAGCGCTATCGCCTCCACGAAGGCGCGTCCGGCCTCCTCCGGAGCAGCCGTTCCGATCGCCGCCAGTCCCAGCAGGGTCAGCGCCCGCGCCCGCTCCCGCGTGTCCTCGGGCCGCTGGAGCAGCGCCAGGGCGAAGGTCGCCCATATGCGCGCCGGCGGGAGTTGCCCATCCCGGAGCGCGGCCCGCGCCCGATCGTGTGCCCGCGCGGCATCTCGGGCATCCATCTCTCCTCGTTGCGCCGCGGCGCGCAGCATATCGGCGGCGTGCTCCAGGAGAAGCCGTGCCTGCGCCACCTGCTCGAATAGCATATCAAGCATAGGAATCACCTATTCATGGAAACACTGGAATGACCTAAGTAGAGCACCGCGCCGCGGGCAGTACTCCGCGGCGCGAAACCCTCCGACGGGAGTGCGGCGATACCGTTATGCCAGTGGTCCGGGATTCTTCCGGTATTTGTTCACGATTCCATCCGCTGCCCGATACGACAGGGCGCCGACGGTTCCGGTCGGGTTAAAACCGCCGTTCTGCGGAAAGTTGCAGGCGCCGATCACGAAGACATTGTTGAAATCCCACATCTGCAGGTAGTTGTTCACCACTGAGGTCGAGGGGTCGCTCCCCATGATAGCCCCACCCGTGTTGTGCGTCGATTGATAGGGCACCGTGTCATAGTGCGCGGGCAATTCGCCGCGCGCACTTACGTGCTTGGCGCCGGTGGCCTGGATCAACTCCTTAAGCTTGGGGGCAACGTAGGCGGCGAATTTCCGCTCGTTCGGCTCCCAATCGAAGGTGATCCGCATGAGCGGCAATCCCCACTGATCCTTATATGTGGGGTCCAGGTCGAGGAAGTAGTCGCGGTAGGAGAACACACCTCCCTGTATCCCGGCGCTGATACTGCTGTTCTTGTACTTCTTGATCGCCGCTTTCCACGCCGCGCCCCAGGGGGGCGTGGTGCCGGGAGCGGGAAGCGACTGGATGGGCCGCGCTCCGGACGCGGCCGAGGCAATGCTGCCGCCGCCGAGGAATCCCAGCGTGCTATGGTCGAAATTGTCGGCGTTGAAGTCGTCGATGGTCTGTGCGAGTGCCCCTGCCCCCATCCAGGGCTGGAAATCCCGATCCTCGAAGAAACCGCCGGCGCCGGCGCCGCCGTTTTGATAGGCGTAGTTCTTCCCCAGGGACCCCTTGCCCGTAACGGGATCATAGGGCGTGCCCATCTTGGAGAGCAGCAACAGCCGAACGTTGTTGAACACATACGAGGTCACGATCACGATGCGCGCCGGCTGCTCCTGTACCTGCCCCTGCGCGTCGTAGTAGAGCACGCTCGTAGCCTGCTTGCCGTCGTGCTTGATCTGGAAGACGTTGGCGCCGGTACGCAACTCGAAATTCCCCGTTTTCAGCGCGACGGGGATCACGGTCAGATTGGGGCTCGCCTTGGCGCCCGTCTCGCAGCCGAAGCGCTCACAAAAGCCGCAGTACGCACATTGGGCGCGCGTTACGCCATCCGGATTCGTGTATACCTGAGGCAGGTTAGCCGAGGGTCCCGGGAACACATGATAGCCGAGCGATAGCGCGGCTTTCTGGAATACCTCCAGACTGCGCGCCATCTTCATCGGCGGCACCGGGTACTCGCGTGCGCGCGGCCCCTCGAAGGTGTTGCCGCCGGCAATGATCTTGCCCTTGATGTTTCCCGCTTTGCCGGAGATGCCGGCCATGTACTCGAACTTGTCGTAGTACGGCTCCATCTGCGCGTAGGTGATGCCCCAATCCTGGATGGTGCAGTTCGCCGGTATGGACTTCGCGCCATAGCGCGCGATGCTGCTCGACCGAGTGGTGAAGTCCCAGGGATGGAACCGCCATGCCTGACCGTTCCAGTGGACGCCCGCGCCCCCCACGCCCATGCCAGGCAGGAAAGAACCGAGTTGGCGGAACGGCAGCGCGGTCTCCTTCAAATTATGCCGCAGAGTCCAGGTCTCCTGGGCGACATTCTGGAACATTTCGTAGCGGATGGCATAGCGGAGTTCGTCGAAGTGCTTCAGCCAGTCTGACGTGTCGCGATCGCGACCCCGTTCCAGCCCTACCACCTTCATGCCCGCCTTCGCCATTTCCGCGGCGAGAATGCCTCCGGACCAGCCGACGCCGATGATCACCGCGTCTACTTCTTTATTGGCCATAATACTGTCCTCCATCTCATGCGGTGTCTTAATACACTTGAGCGGCAAGGCCCTTTGGCGCCACGTTGTAGGGGTAGTTGAACTGGTCAATGTAGGTGGCATACGGATCGCCATAGGCCATGGGGTTGCCGGGGAACCGCACCCACTTCCAGCCGATCATGTTGTAATTACCGCCGTAGATAGGGTCCGCGAAGAGCCCTTCCTTCACGTTCTGGAAGAACATGGCAAAGAATTGATCCGACGACAGGCTCATCGGGATCTTGCCCGCCTCCATATTTTTCAGGATCGCGTCCTGGGTCGTGGCCTTCAACTGGTCAAACGAATTCTTGTAGTTCTGCTGACAGTAGCTGTCGAGCGTGGTCAGCGCATCGGAGTACGTGTCCCGCGGATTCATCGGGACCTGCCACCCGTGGCCGCTCGTCTCGGGCGTCGGGAATGGCCCCTGTAAATACATCCTGCCGCCCCAGCCCCAGTCGCCCGCAAGCTGGCCGTCGATATAGTCCACCACGTGGGCATCGGTGGCACCGGGTCCGGTACTATCCGCCGGGAAGATACGCTCGGCCATGGCGGTGATCACCGCCGCCTGGGCGCTATTGAAAAAGCGCAATGGCTGGTGATGGAGATCGGCCGCGGTGCCGGTGTCCAGTTTCGGCGGAGGAACGGTCGCCGCAAGCGGCGCGGAGACCGGCGCCGCCGCGGCTAGGTCTGCCCGCCCAAGCACCTGCATACCGGCATAGGCGACCAAGCCTGCCTTGATGCCGGTACCCGTCATCCGCAGGAGCCGCCCGCGTGAGACCGGAGTGGTCAGCGGGTTGGATACGTTCGTCGGAGGGACGCCTGCCCCTTCCGCCATGGGCTCGGCCGGCTGAGCGTCGTCGCTCTGATCCGGTCGGCTATCCAGATCGCGGTACTCTATCGACATATCACACCTCATCTAGCTGCCTGTCGCGACCGCTCGTCAACGCGAGCGTCGATTCGCCTAGATCGTCAGGCTCCTTTCTCCCTCTCCGTCAAATACATCGACAATAGATAGCATCCCTTAACTCGTTGGCCACGCCGCACGTGCGCGGGCCGATTCCCTTGGTTTCCAGCATACGGCAGGCGTGATCACGCCAACGTGACTTTTGTCACAGTGACGGTAAGGATGCCGGCATACGTTTGATCATGGGCCGCATCACCACGGCTTGGCGGAAAGAGGATCGGCGTATGTCAAGCCTGATTCGGCAACGGGACTACCCGATAGAGCCTAGCCTGCCGGCCTACTCGCCCATCCAGCGTGAGAGATCGGTGATGACCCGTGTGTACACATACCAGAGAGGAGTTGTATCCAACGAAATAACCCCATGAACGTAGGAGGAGAATCGGTGGCATGGAAATCGAAAGC
>JAICHN010000402.1 GCA_025924845.1 Chloroflexota bacterium
ATGAAGCGACGATAGATCGGGTCGCTTTTGATGTACTCCAGGGTGTCGTGCATACAGCCCATATTACACTTGAGGCAAAATCCCAGCCCACCCCGGGAGGCCGGACGCGTCACCATCGGCCACGCCGTGGACTCCTCGGCCATGGTCACCACGCCGGGAAACTGCTCATGCACCAGGCTGTTGAGTCGACGGAGAAACGCGACCGCCTCCAGATTCTCCCGCCCTCCAAACTGATTTGGTACCCATTGGCCCGGCTCACGCTGATGATCCAGGTACAACATTGATGCCACGGCATCCACTCGAAAGCCGTCGATGTGGTACACATCCAGCCAGAAATGGGCGTTTGAGAGCAAAAAGGTGAGCACCTCGCCGCGCCCGTAGTTGAAGACGTAGGTGCCCCAGTCAAGGTGCTCGCCCTGTCTGGGGTCCGCATGCTCGTAGATATGGCTGCCGTCGAAGATGCCCAGGCCGTGCCCTTCCTTGGCGAAGTGCGACGGCACCCAATCCAGGAATACGCCGATGCCGTGCCGGTGGCAGTAATCCACGAAGTACATAAAATCCTGGGGGGGGCCGAAGCGGCTGGTTGGGGCGAAGTAACCGGTCGTCTGATAGCCCCAACTGGCATCGGTTGGGTGCTCGGTGATCGGCATCAGTTCGATGTGCGTGTAGCCCAGATCTTCAACATAGTCAACCAGCTGGTGGGCAAGTTCGCGATAGCCCAGGAAGCCGCCGTCCGCCCCTCTACGCCAGGAACCCAGATGCACCTCGTATGCACAAAGCGGCACATCGAGGCTTTGCGATGCTGCCCTCGCCTGGAGCCATTCGTCATCGCCCCAGGTGAAATCGGTGAGGTCGGTCACTATGGACGCCGTGAGGGGGCGTCGTTCCGCCGCGAAGCCGAAGGGGTCCGTCTTATCCACCTCGTAGTCGTAGAGGGCCGAGCGTAGGTGATACTTATAGCGGGATCCGAGGGGCACGCCGGGGATGAAGAGTTCCCAGATCCCCCCCTCGCCCCGTCTGCGCATGGGATGCCGCCGAGTATCCCAGTGATTAAAGTCGCCAATCACCGAGACCGATCGCGCATTGGGCGCCCACACCGCGAAATGCACGCCCTCTACCCCGGCCGGCACCCGTGGATGTGCGCCCAGAAAGTTGTAGGCACGGATCTGCGTGCCCTCGGCGAGCAAATGGAGATCAAGATCGCCGAGCAAGAGCGGAAAGTCGTCCGGGCCGAGGACCATTACTTGTCTCCTCGGACTTAGCGCGGTCGTTTTAGCTCATAGAAGTTCTTGTAACCCAGCAGCCAGGACGTGTGCTCCCATAGCTCCAACGCCTCTTTCGCTTCCGGAAGGTCCTGGATCACCGGGCCAAAGAAGCCAAAGTTCCGATCCTCGAGCACGAGCCAGGGCACGCCGAAGGCGTCCAGCCGATCGACGGCGTCCTGGTGCTCGGCCAGCACCGCCGCGTTGACCGCGTCATCGCGCAGCGCCCGATCGAGCAACGCAGGCTCCAGCTCCGCTCTCTGGAGGGCCCGTTTCACCGTCTCCGGATCGGCCAGGTTTTCACGCCGTTCGTGGCGGGCGCGGCCAAGCGCCAGATAGAGGCGGTCGATACTTGCTTCCCCCCCCTCTTGCCTGGCCAGCCACAGGGCGCGCAGCGCCGCGTCGGCCTGGCGCGGTTCCTCGCTTGGAACCTCGGGGTCACGGTTTTGCTCATTCAGGGAGAACAGCTTCCAGTGAATCGCGATAGCGCCCTGCGCCTGCACCTCCCGGGCCCAGAGCGAGGTCTGCCAGGCGAATGGGCAGCGTGGATCGAAGTAAAAGGTAAGATTGGTCATTGGTCATCCTCCCCGTGTATTCGGGCCGCTTCCGGCGCCGAATCTTTTGCATAGGTTCAGTATGACTGCTTTTATCGGTACCCTCCAATTCCCGCCTGAACGTCAACCTGCGATACTATGGCAGCAAGGAGTTTACATGCCTCGAGATCTGCCGATCAGCAACGGCAAACTGCTGGTTACCTTTGACAGCCACTTCCGTATACGCGACATCTACTATCCTCATGTCGGCAGCGAGAACCAAACAGCGGGCCACATCAACCGCATCGGCGTGTGGGTCGATGGAGACTTCGCCTGGCTCGACAATCCGGCCTGGGAGCGGAGCATGGGCTATCTCCCCGGCACCCTCGTCACAAACGTCGAGGCACGCTCGGAACGCCTGGGCCTTTCCCTGGTGTGCCACGACTGCATCGACTTTGATCGGCCGATCCTGTTGCGGCAGATTCGCGTGCGCGACCTCCTTGATAGACCTCGTGAGGTCCGCATTATGTTCCACTATGACTCCTACCTCTACGAGACCGAGGTTGGCGATACTGCCTGTTACCGCCCGCGGAGCAGGGCGCTCGTCTTCTACAAGCGGTCGCGGTACCTTCTGGCCTGCGGATCAGCTTGCGTGGCGAGTGAGGCTCTACACGATCCGCTGGGCGCCAGGCAAACGACAGAGCCCGACCGACTTAAAGAGTTGTGTACCGATGGGATCGCGGGGTGGGCCACCGGTACCAAGGTGATCCATCATACTGAAGGCACCTGGCGGGACGCCGAGGATGGCGTACTTGAGCGAAACGCCATTGCTCAGGGTTCGGTGGATGGGGTAATCGCCCTCCATGTAGCGTTGCGACCCGGCGGGGTGTCCACGGTACATCACTGGCTCTGTGTGGGGCGGTCCATGCGTGAGGTCGAGGACCTTTCCAAACTGGTGGAGGAACGCCGGCCGGAGTCGCTGATTCAGCACACGGCCGATTATTGGCGGGTGTGGGCGGAGAAGAATGGGCGAGACTTTGGCGATCTTACCCCTGAAGTGGTCGAGTTGTATAAGCGGAGCCTGTTAATCGTTCGAACACAGGTAGATTCGACCGGGGCGATCATCGCCGCCAATGATACCGACGTGGCCGAGGTGGCGCGCGACCACTACAGCTACATGTGGCCGCGCGACGGCGTGCTGGTGGCCGAGGCATTGGACCTGGCCGGCTATAGGGAGGTGCCGCGCCGCTTCTACGTGCTGATGAGCAAGCTGGTCGAGCCGGAAGGCTATGTGCTGCACAAATACAACCCGGACGGCACGCCGGCCAGTTCCTGGCACCCTTGGTCGGATCGCGAGGGCAACGCCCGCCTCCCCATTCAGGAAGATGCGAGCGCCCTGCTGATCTACGGCTTGTGGGTCCACTACTGCCAGAGCCTTGATGTCGAGTACTTGAGACCGCTCTACCGAAAGCTGGTGCGGCCGGTCGGTGACTTTTTGGCGGGCTATATCGAGCCGCACACCGGCCTCCCCGCCCCGTCCCACGACCTCTGGGAGGAGCGCTACGGTATTCATGCCTTCACCGTGGGGACGGTGTGGAGCGGCCTGGAAGCGAGTGCCCGCTTCGCCCAGCTTTTCGGTGAGGACGATCGGGCCGCGCGCCATCGCGCCGTGGCGGAACGAATGCGCCGGGCCACCCTACGCCATATGTGGTCCGATGAGGCGAACTCCTACGTGCGGATGGTCACCGTACGCCGCGACGGCGTAGTGGAGCAGCATCACGTACCTGACAGCAGTATTTATGGGCTGGTTCGCTTTGGGATGATTGCCCCCGATGACCCGCGCGCCGTCGCCACCATGGCATCTCTCAAGGCGGCGCTGACCTGCAAGACGCCGATCGGCGGTGTCGCGCGGTACTATAACGACTACTACTACCAAATTAGTCAGGACCTGGAGATGATCCCCGGCAATCCCTGGTTCATCTGCACGCTGTGGATGGCCGAATACGATGTAATGCGCGCCAAAACCATCGAGGATCTGGAGCCGGTGCGTGCTACCCTGGAGTGGGTACGCGCCCGCGCGCTGCCCAGCGGCAGCCTGGCGGAGCAGGTACATCCCTTGACCGGAGCCCCACTCTCGGTCTCGCCCCTCACCTGGAGCCATTCCACTCTGGTCGGCGTGGTGGACCGCTATTTGGCGAAGCGCCGGGAGATCCTGGCCGAGGCCGAACTGCTGACCCGCAAGCGGGTTTTCGAAACCTAAAACGGTTGGGAGTTTATCATGGGTGACGACGGGCGCGTGCTCAACCCACGCCTGCTTGACGCAGGCGATCCGAACCTCTATGCCATTCCAACCTTCGCCGATGGCCCCCAGGGCAGCTTGCCCCTGACCGCCGAAATGCTCCTGGAGCGGCCGAGTGGTGACGTATTCGGTCTCAGCCAGGACGCCGGCATGGGGTGGGAGCCGGATAAGCTGGGTGGCAAGGAGTTCCTTATCCTCAGCACGCAGGGCGGTATTCGGGCGCCGGACGGGCGGCCGATTGCCCTGGGCTTTCATACCGGACATTGGGAGGTCGGCCTGCTTATGGAGGCGGCGGCCGAGCAGTTCCGCGCGAACGGCGCCATCCCCTTCGCCGGTTTCGTCACCGACCCTTGCGACGGGCGCACTCAGGGCACGACCGGTATGATGGACAGTCTTCCCTATCGCAACGACGCGGCCCAGGTGTATCGTAGACTGATTCGCTCCCTCCCTACCCGGAAGGGCGTGGTGGGAATCGCCACCTGCGACAAGGGATTGCCCGCCATGATGATGGCCCTGGCGGCCATGCACGACCTGCCGTGCGTCCTGGTGCCGGGAGGCGTCACCCTCCCCGCGCTCGACGGCG
The DNA here is from genome assembly GCA_025924845.1 of Chloroflexota bacterium. The sequence continues at coordinate 4,678 of JAICHN010000402.1, forward strand.
AGGATGCGGGCAAGGTGCAGTCGATCGGCGTGCGTTTCGCCAACAAGCTGGTCACCCTGCAACAGGCGGCGGATCTGGGCTGTAGGGCCTGCGCCTCGCCGGGCGGCGGCTGCCAGTTCCTCGGTACCGCGGC
>JAICHN010000403.1 GCA_025924845.1 Chloroflexota bacterium
AAGACTGGCCAAGCAATCCGGCAAATCGTGGTCACGGGTGGTGATCGAGAAGCCGTTTGGGCACGACCTCGAAAGCGCGCGTAAGCTCAACCAGGAAGTGCTCAGCGTGTTCAGCGAGGACCAGGTGTTCCGCATCGACCATTACCTCGGCAAGGAAACCGTCCAGAATATCCTCGCCTTCCGCTTCGCCAATCGCCTCTGGGAGCCGGTGTGGAGTTCCCAGCACATCGATAACGTGCAGATTACGGTAGCGGAAAGCATCGGCATCGAAGGTCGAGCCAGTTATTACGAGGATGCGGGCGCCCTGCGCGACATGGTGCAGAACCATATGCTGCAGGTGCTGGCCCTGGTCGCCATGGAACCGCCCGTGACCTTCGAGGCCGAAGCGGTGCGCGACGAAAAGGTCAAGGTGCTCAAGGCGCTCCGTCCCTATAGCGTCAAGCTGGCCGAGGACGCGGTGCGCGGCCAGTATCGCGCCGGAACGATCGGCGATGAGAAGGTGCCGGGCTACCGGCGTGAGCCGCATGTCGATCCGCAGTCGCAAACCGAGACCTTTGTCGCCCTTCGCGTAGGCATCGATAACTGGCGTTGGGCCGGCACGCCGTTCTATCTACGCCACGGAAAGCGCCTACCAACCCGCGTATCCGAGGTCGCCGTGCAGTTTAAGGCCGTGCCCCACTCGCCGTTCGCGGTTTCGGGGACAAAGGCCCTGGAGCCCGACCTACTGGTCCTTCGTCTTCAGCCCGACGAGGGGATCAGCCTACGCTTCGGCGCCAAGCAGCCCGGCCCCGAGATGCAGCTTCGCTCCGTCAACATGGAGTTTCACTACGAGGCATCGTTCTCCATGGCCTCGCCCGACGCCTATGAGCGGTTGATTCTGGACTGCACTCTGGGCGAACAAGCCCTATTCACCCGCGCGGACGAAGTTGAAGCCTCATGGGCCTTCGTGAATCCGCTCTTGAACCGCTGGGCCGATGGCGAGGCGGATGTGCCGACCTACGCGGCCGGATCCTGGGGCCCTCACGCGGCGGTGCAACTCCTGGCTGAGGATGGGCGAAAGTGGCATAACGCCTGATGGATACTTCTACCACGCGCCTTATCCTGGTGCGTCATGGCGCCACCGAGTGGAGTGTCAACGGTCGCCATACTGGGCAAACCGACCTTCCTCTCACCGAAGAAGGGCGACGCTTGGCGACGCTTGTCGGCCGGGCATTGGCCGACTACCACTTCAGTCTCGTCCTGGTAAGCCCGCTGCAACGCGCCCAGGAAACCTGCCGCCTGGCCGGGCAGGGCGGCCAGGCGCAAACGCGCCCCGATTTGAGGGAGTGGGAGTACGGCGCCTACGAAGGGCGGACGACGGCCGACATTCACCGGGAACGGCCGGATTGGAGTCTCTGGCGCGACGGTGCGCCGGGCGGCGAAACGCCCGCCATGGTGGGGGCGCGGACCGATCGAGTGATCGCCGAGGCCAGAGCGACCGGCGGCGACGTGGCGTTGTTCGCGCACGGCCACGTGCTCCGCGTCCTGACCGCGCGCTGGCTGGACTTGCCGCCCGCGGACGGCCGCCTGTTCGCGCTCGATACGGCGACTATCTCCGTGTTGGGCTACGAACGCAAACAGGCCGTGATCCGTACCTGGAACACGGCGGCAAGCCCTTAAGGTGGTGTGGACGGGACCGGCTATGGCCGGACAGTTGGAGGCAGATCCCTTGGCTCGTCGTGAGCCGTATTCTCAGCGCGACCATTAAGCCGGGGCGAAGGAGAGAATAGTGGCGGAAGGTGAGTTAACGGTCTACGGAGCACCATGGTGCTCCGACTGCAAACGAGCGAAAAAATTTCTTGGCGAACAGCGCGTTCATTACGCCTGGGTCGATGTGGACCAGGACCCGGCCGGCCTCGCCGTGGTCGAACGGGTCAATCAGGGCAAGCACATTATCCCGACCATCCTGTTTGGGGACGGAAGCGCCCTGGTCGAACCAAGCAATGCCCAGCTGGCCGCCAAGCTCGGCCTAGCGACCCGCGCCAAGCTCCCTTACTATGACCTGATCGTCGTCGGTGGCGGGCCGACCGGCCTCACCACGGCGCTCTACGCCGCGCGGGAAGGGCTTGAGGTGCTCGTGATCGAACGGAGCACCCTGGGTGGACAGGCCGGGGTCACCGAGCGACTGGACAACTTCCCCGGCCTTCCGGACGGCATCGGCGGCGCCGAGTTTGCCGATCGGCTGGCCCATCAGGCTCAGCGCTTTGGAGTCGAGACCTTGCAGGCTCAAGAGGTGGTGGGTATTTTCGCCGAGTCCGAATCTCGCTACGTCCGTACGGCGGACGGCGCCGAGTACGGAGCATGCGCCATCTTGATTGCCACCGGTTCCACCTATCGGCGGCTCGGTATTCCCGGCGAAGACGAGTTGATCGGGTCCGGAATTCACTACTGCGCTACCTGCGATGGCCCGTTCTACCGCGGCGAGGAGGTTGCCGTGATCGGCGGCGGCAACAGCGCCGCCGAGGAAAGTATCTTCCTTACCCGGTTCGTGAAAAAGGTCACCATCCTGGTGCGCGGCGACGCCTTGACCGCGAGTAAGGTGGTAGTCACGAAAGTGAAGGAGAACCCGTCCATCGAACTTCGGTACCACACCGAACTCATCGCCCTGCAAGGCGACGGCAAGCTCACGGGCGCGACCATCCGCGATACGCGGAGCGGCGCCGAGGAGCGGATCACTCCCGCCGGCCTCTTTGTGTTCATCGGGCTGACCCCGAACAGCGCCGTGGGGCCCGAGCAAATGGCACGAGATGGACGCGGCTTTATCATCACCAACCCCATGCTTGAAACCAATGTGCCCGGCATCTTCGCGGCGGGCGATGTGCGGCTGGGCAGCACCAAACAGGCGGCATCCGCGGTCGGCGAGGGTGCTACGGCCGCCCTGATGATCCGCGAATACCTCCAAGGGATGGAAATGTAAAGGGAGGATTGGATGGCGCCACGACAGGGGACCAGCGTCGAACGTTCGCGACTGATGAAGGACGGCGAAAACTGGCGACGATGGGGACCGTACCTCAGCGAGCGTGCCTGGGGTACCGTACGCGAGGACTACAGCGCGGACGGCGACGCCTGGAACTATTTTCCCCACGATCACGCCCGTTCCCGCGCCTACCGCTGGAGCGAGGATGGACTGGCCGGGATCTGCGACGGCAAGCAACTTCTCTGCTTCGCCGTCGCCCTCTGGAACGGGCACGACCCCATTCTGAAAGAGCGCCTCTTTGGCCTGACCGGGCCGGAGGGGAACCACGGCGAGGATGTAAAGGAGGTTTACTTCTATCTCGACGCCACCCCTACCCACAGCTACATGCGCATGCTCTATCGGTATCCACAGGCGGCCTTTCCCTATGCCGAATTGGTCTCGGTGAATCGCGACCGTAGCCGCCTGGAACCGGAATATGAGGTATTGGATACGGGGGTCTTCGACGAGCAGCGCTACTTTGACGTGTTCGTCGAGTATGCGAAGGCAGGCCCGGACGATATTTTGATCCGGATCACGGCCCATAATCGTGGTCCAGTCGATGCCGACCTGGTGATCGCTCCCACGCTCTGGTTTCGGAATACCTGGACCTGGACCGACGACCAGAACAAACCTCGCCTCGCCAGGGACCACGATCGGGCGTTCCCGGCCGTCCAGGCAGCGTACGAGAAGTTGGATCCGCTGCTGCTGTCCTGCGAAGGGGCGGACGAACTGCTGTTCACCGAGAACGAAACGAACCTCGAACGCCTCTATAAGATCGAAAACCGAACACCTTATGTCAAGGACGCCTTTCATCGCCTGCTGATTGACGGTGAGACGGACGCGGTCAACCCCAACCAGGAGGGCACCAAGGCGGCCGCGGTGTACCGGCGCCATATCACCTCCGGAAGCGCCGTAACCATCCGTCTCCGCCTTGGCCCGCCCAGCGATAATCCATTTCGCGATTTCGATACACTCTTCCGCCGCCGGCAAACCGAGGCCGACGCCTTTTACGCGGAACTCCAACCCGCCGGACTGAACGATGATCGGCGGTTGATCCAACGGCAGGCATTCGCGGGCATGCTCTGGAGCAAGCAATACTATCACTACAACGTGGAGGAGTGGTTACGGGGCGATCCCGCCGAGCCGCCGCCGCCCGCTGACCGCCGGTACGGCCGCAACCACTCCTGGTTTCACCTTCGCAATCACGATGTACTCTCCATGCCCGATGTCTGGGAATATCCGTGGTATGCCTCGTGGGATCTGGCCTTTCACTGCATCACCCTGGCCCTTGTCGACAGCGACTTCGCCAAGTGGCAACTGGATCTGCTCCTCCGTGAGTGGTATCAGCACCCCAATGGTCAGGTGCCCGCCTACGAGTGGGCTTTCGGTGATGTCAACCCACCGGTCATCGCCTGGGCCGCCCTCCGCGTCTATCAGATCGAAAGGAAGCAGCGCGGCGGCCAGGCGGATCGAGCATTCCTTGAACGCGTCTTCCACAAGCTCCTGCTCAATTTCACCTGGTGGGTGAATCGGAAAGACTCCGAAGGCAACAATGTCTTTGAGGGTGGCTTCCTCGGGCTGGACAATATCGGCGTCTTCGACCGCAGCGCCCCGCTGCCCACGGGCGGCTATATCGAGCAGAGCGACGGCACGAGCTGGATGGGGATGTTCTGCCTGAACATGCTTACCATCGCCATCGAGCTGGCGCACGACGACGCCGTCTATCAAGAAATTGCCACCAAGTTCTTTGACCACTTCCTCTATATCGCGGAGGCAATGAACAACATCGGCGGCAATGGTATCGCCCTCT
>JAICHN010000404.1 GCA_025924845.1 Chloroflexota bacterium
CGCGAAGATGGGGTCGCGATGCATATACCGAACCTCGCGGATCAGAGGGCGCCGCGGATCGTGGCTCCAGGTGCGCGCACTGGTGAGAATCGGGCTGGACACCAGCACGCTTTCCGCCCAGGCTGGATTAACCAACCAGGCGATCGGGCCTACATCCCAAATCGCCCTGGATCTGGCGAAGTGATTCTCATAGTAGGCCGAGTAGGTATCACTCAGGTAGTTGCCGAGTAAGCCGCGGCCCTTGACGAAACGGTCGATCTCGGCCTCCGTGGTGCAGAGGTGATCGGTGACCGGTAGGCAGGGAACCAGCACGAGCGGCACACCGGAGTCGAACAGCACGCGAGACGCGTGAAGATCCTGCTTGAGGTTGAACTCGTTGGCCGTGGGCCAGTAGGTCGCGTTGCCGCCCAACCATACCACGACCACGCGCGCACTGATTTCCGGCTTCAGCAGCAAGGCCGAGGCAACGTTGGTGGGGGCGCCGATCGCGACCACATAGAGCGGATCGGCGCGGTCGATCATCGCCCGCGCGATAAGGTCATCCACGGCTGGGCTACGGACCGGCTGGTCCGAGCCGGACAACCACTCCGTCGCTCCCGTATAGACGAAGTCGGCATGCGGCCGACCCATGCGTTCAAGTAACCGCAGAATCTCCTCGTAACTCTTCCGCATGCCGTCGGCGGGGCCGGCGGAACGGTCGTTATGAAACGGGGCGGCATAGATCGCCTCCACCGTGATGCGCTCGGGCGAGAGCAAGGCGTAGGCGATGGCGAACTGATCATCTATCTCGTTATAGGTATCGGTGTCGAGCACCATATGGATGGGGCGGGTGGGAGGCTCCAGCCGTGACACTCGGGTACTCTCAGCCTGCATTGGAAACGTCAAGTGGATATCTCCTTTTCTGTACAACATTTGGCGGAGGATTTGACTTTCTCAGTCCGTAAGCCCGGTGCGCGCGATGGTGCGTACGTAGTGCCGCTGCAGCGCCAATAGTAAGACGAGCGGCACGATGGTGGCAATGACCGATCCGGCGAAAATGTCATTCCACTTGGTCACGTACTGCCCTGAAAAGTTACTTAAGGCCACCTGCACCATCTGATAGTTAGGAGAGTTGGTCACAAGGAGCGGCCAGAAGAACGCCTGCCATTGCGACAGGAAGAGCACCAGCCCGGCACTCACCATAACCGGGGTCGAGATCGGGATAACGATGCGCATGTACACCCCGAACCAACCCAGCCCGTCGATCCGAGCGGCCTCCAGCAACTCACGCGGCGTATCCATGAAGAACTGCCGGAACAGAAAGACCACGATCCCATTCGCTAGTGCCGGGAGGATCAGCGCTTGATAGCTATTATCAAGATGAAGTGTATTGATAATGACGAACAGTGGGAGAGCGAGCACTTCAAAGGGGACCAGAAAGGTGATCAGCACCAAAATGAAGAGCACGCGCTTTCCGGGAAACGTGAATATGGCAAAGGCAAAACCGGCGAGCGAATTAATCGCGATACCGGCCACAACCGTGACCGCGCACACCAGCACCGTATTGAACAACGATCGTGGATAATTACTGGCCCAGAGGTCCTGATAGGCCTGTAATGTGAAGTTAGAAGGGAGAAACGCATGCCACGAAAAAGGTACCGCGTATTTATAGATATCGTTGAGAGGGACAAAGGATGAGGCAACACTCCATACCAACGGTAAAAGGGTTGCCACGCTCACCGCAATAAGTGCAAGGTACGCGAGCGCCTTGCCGGCGATCGGCCCGAAGACGCGGCCGGCGGACCGCCGTGGGGACTTCGCGCCCCCCGTGGCGCGCGCTATCGGTTGGTGCGGACTCTCCTGCGACATTTACGCTCCTAGCGTCCTCGCCCGCGTGGAAATCACTTTCATGGCAGTTATCGTTCCGTACTGCGCAGCAACAGTAACTGTGCGCCGACCACTACCAACAAGCTTGCCAACAGCACCGTGGTGATCGCGGTCGCGCGGCCTATGTCAAGACCGATGAATTGACTGCTGTATGCCTCGTACATGAGGAGATCAGTGCTTCCCTGAGGTCCGCCGTGAGTCAAGATGTACACAGGGGCGAAGAGGAGAAAATTCGCGGTGGTGTCCGCGACAAGGACAAAAGCAATCACGCGGCGCAACAGCGGCACCGTGATATGCAGGAAGGATTGGATGGATGATGCGCCATCCATGGCGGCGGCCTCGTAGAGCGTAGGAGGAATGCCGTTGAGTCCGGCAATGAAGAAGAACATCCAATAGCCAACCCCGATCCAGGAGGCGATCAGGATAATCGACGGCAGCGCCTGAGTTGGGCTCGAAAGAAACGGCTGAGGGGAGAGACCTACCGCTTCGATGATGCCGTTCAACAAACCGGATTGGGGATCCAGCATCAATTGCCAGACAATCGAGGCGACCGTGATCGAGATCGAAATCGGGATGAAAAAGATCCCGCGGAAAATACCAATCCCCCGCAGCCGCATGCTGACGAGCAAGGCCAACAGCAGCGCGAGCACCGTTTGCAACGGATTGATGATCACATTGAAGAGCAGCGTGACGCGCACGGATTGCCAGAAACTCGGATCGCTGAACAACGCGCTGTAGTTGTCACTACCCACAAACACCGTAGCCGGAGTCAACCCGAACGATACGGCGTAGAAACTGCGCCCGATGGCGTAGATGGTCGGCACCACGCGAAAGATCACCAGCCCGATGATGGCCGGTAAGAGAAATGCGTATGGTACCCACCATTCCCGGCGAGACATTGCCCCTCCTCCGGAGATGGCGTCCTGGCCAAGCGCGCTTGGCCAGGACGTCACGGCATCAATGTGGGGCGCGCGCGTACTTCGCCATCGCCCGGTCAACTTTTGCCGCGGCGGCATCGAGTGCCGCCTTGGGTGATTGGCCGGTACGTATATTGTCGAAGGCTTGAGTCAGGATGTCCTGGTACTCGTTAAAGCCCGGCGTTACCGGACGCGGGATGGCGGTATGCTGCGCCTCATACGACGCGAGCCGCAGGACATTATTCGGGAAGGTCGCGTACGAGGGATCCTTGTTGATTTTGGCTATCTCGCGGTTGAGCGAGGGTACCTGTCCGTTGCCCTTCACGAATACGTCGTTACCCGGGCCAACCGTCATCCAGCGGACGAACTCGGCCGCGGCGGCGATGTTTGGGGAATGGCGATTTACCCCTATGTGCCAGCTATCGTTCGGAGTAACTACTTTCCCACCCGCGAAATACGGAGTGGGCGCGAAGCCCCAATGCAGGCCTTTCGCGGCCTGAAACGTCCCTACATTCCAGGGGCCACCCCAGAAGAACGCGGCATGACCGGAGCTGAAGAGATTTGCCGTTTGCGAGGGAGTGGCGCCGACCGGGCTGATTTTCCAGGTGTTGAAAAGATTGGAGTACCAGGTGAACGCCTTGATCCAGGCCGGAGAATTGATCACACCTGTGGCGTGCAGGCCGTCCTTACTGATCGGCTGACCGCCCAAAGACTCCGGCAGGGGAAGCAATTGATATGGGCGATCGATTTGGTCGATGACGAATCCCCAAGCCGTGACGTTCTTTCCTGAGCTCACCTGAGCCTTTCGCGCCTCGGTCACCAGCTGTTCCCAGGTCAACCGCTTCTTGACATCATTCGGCGGGAAGAGAATGCCCGCCTTTTTCAGAAGATCCTTGTTGTAATAGAGCACCTGGCTTGACCCATTGATCGGGGGCGCCAGTAGATGGCCAAGATAATAGCTCGTACTGAGCGAGGCCGGGACAAATTGAGCGAGATCCGCCTTGCTGAAGTACTGATCGAGCGGCGCCAGAAAGCCCTGGACAGCGTACGCCGCCGTCACGGGAGCGTCGACGTCAATCACGTCCGGTGATGATGACCCGGATCCAAGACGTACCTCGATCTGCTGGAACAACTGATCGAACGGCAGGTTCTGCAGCACCACATGGACGTTGGGATGGGTACTGTTGAACATCTTAACCGTGGATTCAATGAGCGGCACGGGCGTTTGCTGGTTCAGGTAGGTGATGGTGATCGGCGCCGCGTGCGCGGTTCCTCGGGCGGCCGGAAGGCCAAGCGCCAAGAGCGTGAAGACGACGGCGCCCCATCGCGCGAATCGTGATGCGCGGACTCCTGCGTTCCCCTGCACGATAGTTATCCCTTCGTTCGTCACTGTCTATGCACATCATGTCCGTTCGCGGACATGAGCTTGCCGCGCGTCGTCTCCCCTGGCCGCCTCGCCGAGGTGCGATGTTGAAACCCTACCAACAAGAGTACGCGGCGATTTTGAATCCGAAGCGTCCGGGATGATCACCTCCTTCCGTGAGTCGCGCCGGGATATTCGGCTGGGCGATTCCGGCGATCGAATGCCAAAGATGCCGGCACGTATCGATAAGCGCATCAATAAGCTTTTCAAGGCAGATGATCGCTGTTAGGATGGTTTCCGGACGGCAAAGATCCGCGCGCCTGACCTGTTCCTGCCTACAAATGTAACATTCCGTAGTTACAATCACTACCAGAGGTGAAGGGCCGCCGCCACTCATTGGCGACGTCGCGCATCGCACCGGCGTCTCGGCGCCTGCCGTATTGCGCGTCCTCAGGGGCACGGCGCATGGCCGCCCAACCTGCCCGGCACGTACGGGAAGCGGCTGAAGAGTTACGTCGGTAACGAGAGCGTAAATGGAGCCCGATGAGCCGTGCCGCCCAGCCCCGTGCCAAGGTAGGGCCGCACCTCCACGATCATCTGTTCGATGTGCGGCCACTCCTCCCCGGCGCTGTCGAAGATAACCACGTAAGGGCC
>JAICHN010000405.1 GCA_025924845.1 Chloroflexota bacterium
AGAGCGCACGGTTCGGGACCGTGAGGTCGGAGGTTCGAATCCTCTCGCCCCGACTTCAACCGTTACCAACCAAAGGGGACCGTGCCGATGCACGGTCCCCTTTGCTGTACTTGCCGAGGCTAGGCTTATGGCTTGGTCGATACTTCTTGCTGTATCAGGGCGGCGTGCGCCTCGTACATGGCCTGTCGGGTTGCGTCGATCTGGGCCTGTAATTGGGCCTTTGCCTGGGCGTCCTGATCGATAGCCGCGGCGGCGGCGCGCACCGCATTAAGCCCGTTTTTCGCGTCGCTATTGAACGGCCAATCCACGATGGCCTGGTTGTATGCGGTGACCGCGTCCTGGTATTGGCCGGCGAGGGCCAGATTCCGTGCCTGCGTAAGATCCGCATTGTAGGTTCGCTGTCGGCTGAACGCATACGCGCCAAGGGCCACAATCACCAGGGCCACAAGTACGGTCAGCGCCAGCGCCCGGCGTTTGCGCGCCTGCTCGGTAAAGGCGGTCTTTCGGCGCTTAGGCAACGAGAAAAAGCGCCTCCTGGTCTTCCCCGTCGTCCCCGAGCGATCCGCGGTGCCGTCCCATGCTGACGAGGAGCCCGCGCCAAGCAATGCGGGGTCGTGGTCATCATCATCCGTACCGAAGAAATCTTCCGGCGGATTGATCGATTTTTCCAGCGCGGCCGCCACGACCCGTTCGGGAAAGCCCCCCGCCGCCGCCACGACCCGTTCGGGCAGTCCCCCTTGTAGCTCGGCTAGGGGAGGATTGGATTCCGGATTGATGCGGAATCCCGTCGTCTCGCCAAGATCCACCGGATGGGGCGGCGCCGTTGATGAAGGCGTTTGTCCAGAGGATACCTGCCACGTAGCGTTCGTGCCCTGAGTGGAAACTCGGGCGTCATGGCCACCCGGTCCCGTGGGCATCTCCCAGGCCACCGCCGCCACATCACCCTGCACGCCGGGCTGAAGGGGGGGCGGAGCCGTGGTTGTGTAAAAGAACTGAGCTTTCGGCTCCGAGGGGGCGCTTTCCTCGGTCACGGCGCCCTTGGCGCCGAGGGAACGGCTCAAGGACCTCCCACACCTTCGGCAGAACTGCTCCTCAGGCCCATAGTCTATAGCGCAGCGCAGGCACCGCATTTTATGCTCTCCCTTCGCCGCTTCCGCGGACCACGCCTGTCGTCACGGGAAAGCCCGCGGCGCCCAACTGCACCCCACTAACCGCGGCGCTGGGGGGCATCTTCGCCTTCACAAACGCCTCGCAGGCCGCCGCTACAATGCTCGCATTCCGTAGCGCCTCGCTAATCGAATCGGAGCTGTTACCGGCGTTGTAGGCAACGACGTTCACCAGCACATTACCTTCATGGAACAGCACCTGTGATACGGAAAACGGTTGGTTGGTTTGCCCATAGGTTTCCGTGCCGTCGGTCCAGGTTCGCGCGTTTCGAGGAAGCGTTGAGTCCTGAGATGTTGTCTCAAGTCCCTGCACCACGCTCTCGATCTTCTCAAGTCCCGTCTGTGCGGCGCGGCCCGAGCCAAAGGCATAGAAGTCATAGGTCACAAACGGCGCGTCCGTCGTGTTCGGTCCATCAAGCCAGCCGTGATAGCCCAGGGCAAACCCGCCTTTAGTCAGTGCTTTCCGGATCTTCGTTCCATATTGAGCGCCGAGGACGGTTGTCGTAATCTCGTTTTCCCTGGCCGGATTCGCGGTGAAGCCCGCTGGAACGGCGGAGGCCGGCAAGCGGAGATCTATCGCCTTGGTTACTTGGATGGGGCCCATGCCGGCGGCGGTCACCGACGAGACACCGAGAAGAGAGGTAAGAAGACAGCAAACGGCGTAGATACAGAAAGAACGCGCTTGTCTCACTCGTCGCCCTCCTGTTCAACGAATATCTGGTCGAGCCGTAGCCGTCCCGGTTTACCCTCGGCTACATACCAAATCAGCTGGCGCTGCAACGGGATATTGGGTCGGCCCAACTGGTGTCCCGCCTCGTGGAGGCGTCTTGCCTCGCCGAAAGTGTGGGCTTCCCGTAAGGAAGCGTCCTCGCGATCGACGAAGGCCAGCACTTGATGGGAGGGATTTCCATCCTCGGCCAGGAGGATCTCCTGACGTTGCAGCGAAAGGAAACGAAAGCGCTCGAACGGCGCTGCCGGGTCCACGCCGTCGCGGCCGAGCAGCGCGTCCATACCCGTAGTACTTCGCTTCCGACGAGCGCGCGGCTCAGCCGTGGGAGCTGTCGCCCCGGGCGCGGCAAGCCGGCGCCGCTCCTGCTCGGCGAGCAGCGCACGCAATGCCTTCCGGTCGCGATCAAGGCGATCTCGGGCGCGGGCAAATGCGCTTTCGCTCTCAGTGAGTGCCGCGCGCCGGCCGGAGACCAACGAGGTCAGTTCCTCATCGGATAAGGTGGGGAGCTGATCCTCCGAAGGAACGCGCGGCGGCTGGGTAAGTGCATCCGCCGGTTGCATCATTATCCACTGCCTTCCATGCTGGGCGCCCTACCGGGGCCAGGCTCATCATGCAAGTAGACCCGCTCCAGGGTTACGATCGTGGGCGTCGCTTCTTTGGCAGGCGCAGTACAGTCACGCTCTCGATGTGGGCCGTCTGAGGAAACAGATCGAAAGGCTGCACGGTTTCCAACTCGTAGCCGCTATCAAGCAATACACGTAGATCGCGAGCCAGGGTGGCGGCATCGCACGAGACGTAGATCAAACGAGGGGCTTTGATCCGGGAAAGCTGGCGCAAGGTCTCGGGCGAGCAACCGGTCCGTGGCGGATCCACCACTATACAGTGTATCGTGCCCGGCAGTAATGCTTTCAAGGTCCGTGCCGCATCGCCCTGTAGAAGGGTCACGTTATCCAGGCCCGCCGCGGCGATGGCTCGCCGCGCGGCGGCCACGGCGCCCGCGTCCACCTCCAGTGCTATGACCGCGTCGGCCCGCCGCGCCAGGGGAAGGGTGAACAAACCGACTCCGCTGTAGACATCGAGCGCCTGCCTGCCCGCCAGTGTTCCGCATTGATCGAGAACGTACCGCGCGAGCGCCTCGGCGACCGCCAGATTAATCTGGAAGAACGCGGTAGAGGAGATCGACAATCGTTCGCCCAGAAACACCGTGTCCAGGTATTCTTCCCCATACAACAGCTGGGGTCGGGCCTCTTCCATTCCCTCTGCCGCGGTAGCCGCGCGGCGCGCCACCGATCGCACAGTAGAGCAGCTGTCCGCGAGGGCCTCCGCCAGCGCCTCCGCCTCATGACTGGTGGTACTTGCCGCAAGATCCAGCACAAGGGCGGCCACGTAATTACCCGTGGGATCCGGCAGGACGCGCGCCTCCAGCGATCGGGCCAACCCCGCCAGGCCGATCTCGGCCGACGCGGCGGAAACGGCGTCAAATACCGCGTGCAAGGCGGGTGTCAGCAAGGGGCATTGGCTGATCGGTACGGCAGTCCGGCTATGGGCCTCGTGGTAGGCAAGCTCGCCCTCTTCGGTAACCAGCCACGTAGCCTTGTTTCTGTAGGCATAGGGAGCGGGCGAGGCAACCGGGGCGCCCATCGCGGGATCGACAATTTTGCCTACACGGCGCAGTGTATCGGTCAGCACGGCCCGCTTGAGCGCCTGCTGCTCCGCGTAGTCGATATGCTGGTACTGACAGCCTCCACACACTCCGCCCGTGCTCATGGGCGCGACATGGATCGCGCCCCGGCGCCGACCATTCTCGCCAAAGAACGGACAGGGAGGCAGTACCCTCAGCGCCGAGGGCCGGCTCACGGCGACGGCCGCCCCCTCCAGGTAGCCGCGCCGCCGAACCAGATCGGCCACCCGAACCCGTTCACCGGGGACCCCTCCGGTGATAAAGACGACTTGGCCCTCATGCCGGGCCAGATTCCGTCCACCCTGCACGGGTGCGATCAGATCCAGCTCCATCTCACCGGTCACGGGCGGCTCATGCTCGATTGCGGACATGAATTAACCGGCGTCTTCCCGCTCGATAAGCTCGCGGAGCAGGTCCCCAACCAACGCGGGGTTGGCGCTCTTCATCTCCTTCATCACGGCGCCGACTACCCGGCCGAGCGCCTGCGTCTTACCGCGCCGATAATCGGCCACGGCGCCCGCGTTCTCGGCCATGGCCTTCAGGGCGAGCGGCTCAAGGCTGGAGCGGTCGCTCACCTGCTGCAATCCCAGCTGCCGAGCCACATCCTCCGGAGCCTCGCCCGTCCTGAAGCACTGCTCAAAAACCGCCTTGGCCGCCGAACTGCTCAGAGCGCCGCTGTCCACCATACCAATCAGCGCGGCCAGGCAGGCCGGGCGAACATTTCGCTGTTGATCAGCCTCGATGCCGCTTTCATTCAGGAGGCGCTGGAATTCGCCCAACAGCCAGTTGGCGGCCGCGCGCTTATTGGTGCTCAGCAGCGCCGCGGTCTGCTCGAACAAATCCGCCATGGCGCGCGACGCGGTGAGTTGGGCCGCGTCGAGCGGCGAAAGCCCATACTCGCGCTCGAGACGAACGGCGCGGGCATCGGCCAGTTCGGGCAGATCCGCCTCGATCTCGCGAATCCAGGCTCGGCTGATGATCAGGGGCGGCAGGTCTGGCTCGGGAAAGTAACGGTAGTCGTCGGCCTGTTCTTTCACGCGCTGTGACACCGTTTCGCGCGTTTCCTCCACCCAGCCGCGCGTTTCCTGCACCACCCGGCCGCCGCCCTCCAGGACGCGGATTTGGCGGGCGATCTCGAAGTCGATCGCCTGTTTGACGGCGCGGAAGCTGTTCATGGTCATCACCTCGGTTTTGGTGCCGAAGTCCGTGCTTCCGGCGTGAC
>JAICHN010000406.1 GCA_025924845.1 Chloroflexota bacterium
GAGCAGGTACTCGAATGCCGGATCATCCAGTAAGATGCGGAGCAAGCGGCCCTCGCCGCACCCCAGATCGAGCACCCGCCTGGCCCCGCTTTCACGAAGCGCCCCGGCCACCGCCAGCAGGCGCTGTTCATGCAGATTCAGACGGCGGGCAAGGGCCGTGTCTTCCTTCTCGGGTGTGTCCTCTACCTCACCATGCTCAGTCGGATCGCCCTCGGCCAGCCGCGCCAGCGCGTCCTGGGTGAGCGAACGCTGATGCTTGAGGTACCGATTCGTGATCAGCGCCCGCTCCGGATGGGCGCCAAGCCACCCTTCGCCTCGGTGCAGCAACTTTTCCACCTCGTCGTCGCCGACCCAATAATGCTTGTCATTGTCGAGCACGGGGATCAGGACATAGAGGTGGGTGAGCAGATCACGGAGCCGCGTTTCGGTACGCAGAGTCAGAGTAAAGTAGGGACTCCGGCCCCACTCCGGAAAGCGCGGGTCGAGCGGATAAGGCGTCACCTCCACGGCGTAGCCAAGCGGCTCGAAAAGCCGGCGTAAGAGCGCTTCGCCCTCGCGGCATGCGACGACACTCACCCGTGCTTCGAGCGGGATGGGCAGATCCACCAGATCGGGCCGCTCTTTGCTCCGTCCGGCCATGGCTGAGCCGAGAAGGTCGCCCAGGGCAACACTGAGGAATGACGACGCGACATACGGCCGGTCGTTGACATACTGTTCGAGCGCGAAGCCGCCGCTATCCTGCCGTTTCCGCACCAGTCCCACCGCGTCCACGTCCAGGATCAGGGCCATCGTGCAGCGCTCGTCGCCGGCTTCCGGATAGACGATGTGCGCCTGCCCGAAGGTCTGCGGAAACGTCTGCGCCCTGGTCGGATTCTTATGCAGGAGGTAGCCGAGATCCGTAGCCGGACGGTGCGTCGTGGTGATCGTGAGTTGCACGGCAATCCTTCAGGCGGAATGAGCGAGACGGGCGGGGGCCGGATCGATTGATCGGTTGCCCTTGGTAAGGTAGAAGCAGTGGGCATTCCCGCCAAGGGCATCCGCCAGTATGATCACGATGGGTAAGGAGTATTCGATACTTCGTACAGCGCACCGTTACCTCGCGCGTTCGCAAAAAACTGAGTGTGAACGAACCGGAAACGTTGCGTTGTTTCATCTTTGATGCCCGCGTCGCGCGGACATATCGGAGAGATCATGCTACAGGCTCCAGCCAGGGCGGCCACCCCCCTTCCAGTCCCCGCCCTCTCTCGAGAAGCGCGCGTTGCCGCATCGCCACTGCCCAGCCCTATCGCGCGGTTGCGGGAAGCGGCCGGAGCGGTGCCGCCCACCGGATTGATTCTGATGTCTATTTTGTCGGTGCAGATCGGGGCGGCCCTGGCCAAGGGTCTTTTTGCCACGTTGGGGCCCGGTGGAACCGTCTTCCTGCGAATCGGCTTTGCCGCCCTCATCATGCTGGCCGTGGGCCGCCCCCGTATCCGGGGCCGGGCGCGGGCCGACTATGTAGCCATGCTGCTTTTCGGCCTGACCATTGCCGGAATGAATCTGGCTTTCTACTCGGCCATTTCCCGCATTCCTCTGGGCATTGCCGTCACTCTGGAGTTCGTGGGGCCCCTTTGCGTGGCGGTCGCCGGGTCGCGCCACCGCCTGGATCTCCTTTGGGCCGCCTTCGCCGCGGCCGGCATCTTGCTGTTGGCGCCCTGGGCGAACACCGCCATTGACCCGATCGGCATCGTGCTTGCCCTTACGGCGGGCAGTGGCTGGGCGGCCTACATCCTGCTCAACGTTCGGGTGGGACGAGCATTCGCCGGGCAGGAAGGACTGGCCCTTGCCATGGGCATCGCTTGCCTGGTCACGCTCCCTCTGGGGATCGGAGTCGGCGGGCCTCTTCTGGGCGATCCGCGCTTGTTGGCGGCGGGGCTTGGGGTGGCCTTGCTCTCCACAGTCATCCCCTTCTCCCTGGAGCACGCCGCGCTCAAACGTCTACCAGCCCAGGTCTTCGGGGTGCTGATGAGCATCGAGCCCGCTGTCGCCGCGTTGGTCGGGGCGATCATCCTCCACCAGGCTCTTGGCATACGCGCGCTCCTGGCCCTGGCCGGAGTGACCCTCGCCTCGGTGGGCAGCGCCCGAGGAAACGCGGGTAGAGACGATCACGATAATCGGGCGACCGGGGAAGGCGACGTGGGCGATTGAAGCTCCTCTTTGTGTCCCATCCGGTCGGGCCGTTGGGGAATGGGTCCGGGGGTGGGGTTGATCTGACCATTCGTAACGTCGACCAGGCTCTTAGCGGACGCGGCCACCAGATCGACGTGATCGCCCCTACCGGCTCCCGCCTGGACCGTACGCGGGTCGTGGAGGTTTCGGGCGCCCTACAGCCGTCCGCCCAGTACCTGGCCCGCGACGAGCCGATCAGCGTGCCCGCCGATGCAGTGCTCGGCAACATGTGGGAGACGGCGCGTCGCCGGCAGTCCTCGTATGATCTCATCGTGAACTTCGCCTACGACTGGTTGCCTTTCTTTCTGACCCCCTTTTTCGCCACGCCGGTCGCGCATTTGGTGAGCATGAGTTCATTGCTTGATGCGATGGATACCGCGATCGGCGCGGTCATGTCCGCCTTTCCGACCAGAGTCGCCATGCACACCCAGGCGCAGGCGAGCACCTTTTCGTTCGCGGCGGATTGCCCGATTCTCGGCAACGGACTCGATCTTGATCTGTATCCGTACAATCCGTCGCCTGAACCGCACCTCTGCTGGATTGGCCGCATCGCGCCGGAGAAGGGTCTGGAGGACGCGGCGGCGGTGGCCCGGGCGACAGGCATGCCCCTGAGCGTATATGGCCAACTGCAAGACCCCGATTACCTGCACCGCATTCTTTCCGCATACGCCGGCGCGCCGATCAACTATCACGGCTTCCTCGCTACGCAGGAGCTGGCCGAAGCGATTGGTCACGCTCAAGCGTTGCTGATCACGCCGAAGTGGGTTGAGGCATTCGGCAACGTGGTAATGGAGGCTCTCGCCTGCGGCGTGCCGGTAATCGCCTATCGGCGGGGTGGGCCGGCCGAGATGATCGGGGAGGGTCGCACCGGTTGGCTGGTCGAGCCCGACAGCGTGGATGGACTGGTTGACGCGGTGCGTCGACTGGATCAACTGGATCGTGCCGCGTGCCGCCGCCAGGCTGAACGGGACTTTTCACTGGAGGCGTTGGGACGACGCTGGGAAGAGTGGTTCGCCCGCATACTCGCGACGGACTCTACTGCCCGATCAGCAGATCGAGCCTGAAGTGCTTCCGCTCGTCCTACACTTCGGCACGGGCCAGGACTATCAGTAGGTCGGACTGGTGGTCGAACGGTTGGCCGGTATATCCGCCCAGCATGCGTTCGACCCGGAAACCGGCCCCCCGGCAGAGCAGTTCCACCTCGCGCGGAAAGTACACATGCATGGCAAAGTCGGAGCGATAGCGGCGCTCCCTGCCGTCCAGCTCCTTGGCCCGGTAGCGGTACACATGGACGGCAAGCTGCGATGCCCGATCGAATCTACTGGAAACGGTACGGGTCAGCAGCCTGCCGTCCGCCGTCCGAACTTCTAGATCGCGCCGTGGCGGCGTCTCCGTAAGCTGTTGGGCTAATTGCCTGAAATCGGGCGCCGCCAGATCGATGCCCAACAGCCCGCGCGGCCGGATATGACGACGCAGATTGTGCCAGGCGGAGAGTTGGTCATCCAGATCAACCAGATGATGAGCCACCCCATAGGGGAGAAGGATCACGTCGAAGCATTCAGATAACCGCACGGAGCGCACGTCGCCCTGGACATAGCGGAGTACACTTCTGATGCCGTTCTCCTCCCTGGCGGCGCACCGGCGGGCCTGCTCCAGCATGGCAGGCTCAAGCTCCAGGCCGGTGACGGAGAAGCCAAGCTCGGCGCCCAGCCGCGCCAGAGGAACGGTCAACCGGCCGGTCCCCGCACCAACCTCCAACACCCTTTCCGGCCGCTCACGGAGCAGCAAATCGCGCCAAAAGCCAAAGTCGTCGAGGTCGCGCGAGCCTACTTCGAGATCGTAGTCCTCAGGGTGCTCGTAGATCGCTTCGACCGCCATGCGCCACCTACACGGTCCCCGCTTCGAAAGTCTTTACGTGGGTAACCTCCACCCATGAACGAACGGTACTACGCCGAGCATACGACGTCCAAAATAGGCGAGACGGGCATCCAGGCGAACGGTTCGCGACTGATTAGGGCATACTAGTGCCTATCGCACCGTGGGCTGTTATGGCGCGACGCGGCCAAGCGACGACATCCGTGGTGAACCGGTTCTTGGATAAGGGAAGAAAAGAATGAAAATTACCCAGGTCGAGACCTATCTCGTCTTTAGCGGCAGGCGAAACTGGCTCTTCGTTACGGTCGATACGGATGAGGGCATCTGGGGAGTGGGCGAATCCAACCTGACCTCACGCGAGGAAGCGGTGGTCGGCTACATCAATCATCTCCGGCCCTTGTTGATCGGCCAAGACCCCGCCCGTATCGAGTATCTGTGGCAGATTATGGCCCGTAGCGGCTTCTTTCCGGCCGATCGGGTGGGCGCTTCGGCGATTGGAGCCATTGACACGGCGCTGTGGGATATCGCGGGCAAGGCGCTTGGTGTGCCGGTGTACCAGCTGTGGGGCGGACTGACGCGGGAGCGGGTGGTCTGCTATCCCCATAACACCGGCGAGCATGGCGAAATCGAGGCGCTGGTGGAGAGTGCTCGCCGGACTATGGCCCAGGGCTATACGTTCGTACGCTGGGGCGTCCCCACTCAGGA
>JAICHN010000407.1 GCA_025924845.1 Chloroflexota bacterium
GACGTGTTCTCCGGCCGCGACCCGCATTTCGGCGGCAAGGTCTGTGAGTTGCTGAGCCATCACCTCGGTAGTGGCCTGGTAGTAGAGTCCGCCCCAACCTTCGCCGGCACGGAGGAGCAATTCGCTTTTCCCCGCCCCTCGTCGCCCGAAGACGATCAGCAACTCCGCCCGATCCGAGCCCAGGATGCGCTGAATTGCCGCCAATTCGGCCTCTCGATTGACGAAACCGGGCACGGTTTCTCTACCCCTCACCGACAAATATATCGCGATCTAGTAAAACATGATTTAGCATATCATGGATCACCGATCTCGAAGCCGTAACCACCTCGTGCCCGCTCCTGAAGCAGGGATCCACCAATCAAACGAAGGCGTCAAGCCGCCACATCACTCGCGAAGCCTCGCTTCCTGGTAGGGCCTCGGCAGTTACCCTCCTCCTATGGCGCGAGCGGCGCCACTCGGCTGACGATCTGGGCCATATTGCCGGCCGGATCGGCGAAGAAGATCAACGTGTCGCCAAACGCATTTGTGATCGGTTCCTGTATCGATACGCCCGTAGCCCGCAACGCGGCAAGCGTGGGCTCGAAGTCGGCCGGCTCGACCGCGAAGGCCAGATGGTGAGGCATGACCAGCGGCGGCTCATCCCGCGCCAGGATCTCCAGGCGCCCACCTCGGCCGTCTCCGATGAAGGCGAGATCGCCGGGCTGCTCTTTAATCAGGTGCCAGCCGAATACCTGCTCGTAGAAGTGAATCGTTTCCTCGAACCGGTCACGCGCCGCCCCGATCCCCACGTGCTCAAGCCAGCCAATCGTACTCATCGTCAATCCTTCCTCTGTGTCCGAATCCTAAAGCGAACTCGGTTCACCAATCGGGTGATTCCACCCATTCGCCAACCCTGATCAAGGTCTGGGCAACGCCCGGCTTCGCCGGACCCTATCCCCGTACAGTATGCCGGCCAAGAGCCAGCCCGTGGGAAATGAGAGCGGCCACGCGCTCCGCCGCCCGCGCGCGGTAAAAGCACCTGTGGATGGGCGCGGGCACAGGTGTATCGAGCCTGCCCGCGGGCGGAATGTCCGACTTTAGCCTCCACGGTGTCTCTATAGGCGTGAATCGCGATCACGCGTAGAGGAGCACTACAATGAAACAACCAATGAGGGGATATCTGGATGCCTGCTATTACCGCACTGCCGCGTAGCACGCTCGCGGCCGGCACGGACGAGGAGGCCCATCCCATTCCTCGATCACGCGCCGCGATCACCTTCGCGGATGTCTATGAATGCTACCTGGATCGGGTATTCGCCTATGTAAGGGCGCGCAGCGACAGTGCCGAGGATGCGGCGGATCTCACGCAGCAAGTATTCTTGCAGGCATTCGAGGGGTTTTCGCGTTTCCGCGGTCGCGACGACCAGGTCGCCGCGTGGCTGTTCCGCATCGCCCGGAACCTCTTGAGCAACCATTGGCGGCGCCGCCGCGCCAGTGTCACCTGGGACGTGGTACCCGAGACGCTCCAACCGCGAACCGACCACGCGGTAGACGCCGGGCTGCTCCGCCAGGAGGCGTTGCTCCCGCTTCGCGCCTTACTCCGCGCGCTCAAACCCGACACGCAGGAGTTGCTGGCGCTGCGTTTCGTGGCCCAACTGACCGTGCCGGAGATCGCGGCGGTAATCGGCAAGAGCGATGCCGCCACGAGTAAACAACTTTCCCGCGCCTTATCGCGCTTACAGGAGCAATACCATGCCCACGCTTGACGCGCGCTACCCCGATTTCCTGGGCGACCACGCGGCGCCCGATCGACGGCGGATTGTTGCCGCCATGGACGCGCTCGCGACCACCTACGCGCCCCCCGCGGACGTCCGCGCCTCGCTGGTGAAGACATTGCGCGACCGCACCGAGGCCGGCACGGCATCGGCGAAAGCGGCTCCCACTTCGTGGCTTCGGCGGCGATCGCGGCGGTCGATCGTGTTGATGGCCGCGATGATCGTCGCCGCGGTGATCGCCGGCGCCGCCGCGGCGACGGGTCTAGTCCCCCTCACCGACCAGGCCCTCGCGCCCTATCCCAACGCCTATCAGACGGGGATTGGGCAGATCGTCGCGAAGGATCTTGGCACCCATCTCAACATCTCACGGAGCATCGGCGGCTTCACCCTGCAGGTCAAGCGGGTCTATGCCGACACGCGCGAAGTCGTTGTCGCGTATACCCTGAGTGGGCCGAGCGGTCGGTCATGGGATCCCCTTTCCTTCTACGCGTTCACGAAGCTTACCGACGCCCGAGGCGATGTCCTTCCTTTTGCCGGTGGTCAGAGCACCGGGTCGTCGTCATTGACTACATCCACGACAGCGAACGGAGACTACACGGCCTACGATATCAGTCACCTCGGCGCCCTACCCAAGATCCTGACCTTGCGTTTGACCGTACAGGCCGTGCAGGGTGTGGAACGGCTGGGAACCGGGTCACCCGTAAGGCGCCGGGACGAGACCTATTTCAATGCCGGCCCGGGCGGCGCGAACAGTCCGTATGGTAAGGGACCAACCCGAGTAGTCCGCGCCCATACCGCGGCCGGCATAACCTTCTCGGTACCGATTGATCGGCGTGTTCGGACAGCTTCCCTAGATCAGGCCGTGACGGCGGCCGGCGCCACCCTAAGGCTGGATCGGGTCGATGTGACGCCCATTGGCGTGCAACTCGGCTTGCAAGGAGTCGGTGCGGGCGATTTTGACGGCAGACTCACCATCGGCACGGCAGGGCAGCGGAAGACAACGCACTGGGAGTGTAGTTCGGGCGCCTCACATGTCACGATATCGTGCGACGCGCCGCTCTACGACTATCACGGTCTCGTGACCCTGACGCTCAGGGCCCTGCACTGGGTCACGGGCAGGCCTACCCTTCCCGGTGGCCCCTGGACCTTCCACTTCATCATGCCCTGAACGCCTCAGGCTAGGCGGCAAGCAGGCGAAGCAGCTCATCTGCCTCGTCTGCTTGCCGCCGATCGCTGCTTACGTCCCCATGGCGGCGCCTCGGCGAGTACCACCTCAGCCATCCGTGCCTATCTGGAGTAAGCGCTCGTCTACGGTAGGACATTGCAGCACACAAAATGTGCTGCAATTGGTCGCACGCGACATGCCGCGAGACAGTGTTCTATTTTGCGAGGAAGTCACCACGATAGATCGTGATTTCCTGCGTGAAGGACCCCTCGGCCCGCCACTGCCGGATTCGGTGCTTCAACGTGTGGTTGTGGCACTGTCGCGGGCGGTCGGCGGCTGACCAAACACGCGCCCTTACTCCTCGGTCCAACTCCTCATCATCTGTTACGGACGGATGGCTACCTTGAGTACGGCGTCTTCTTGCCGGCCGAATAAGCGATACGCCTCTTCAATCTGGTCGAGGGAGAAGCGATGCGTGAGGAGAGGCGTTAGGTCGATTCGATGATGTTGCACCATGCTCATCAGCGAGCGCATCCGTTCCTTACCGCCTGGGCAGAGGGTGTTGACGATACATTGGTCTCCCAATCCACCCACGTAATCGGCAGGCGCGATCTCCAGCGTCTTGGAATAGATACCAAGCGACGACACGGTACCGCCAGGTCGGATGGTCTTGAGACAGTTGGTAAATGTCCCCGGGGTACCCAGGGCCTCGATCGCCACATCCACTCCTCTTCCCTCGGTCAGTCGGCGGATTTCGGACACCACGTCCTCCTCCTTAAAATTGAGTGCCACATCGGCGCCCAACTGCTTGGCCATGGCGAGCCGTTCAGGGATGGCGTCGACGACGATCACCAACCCGGCACCCTTGAGCCGAGCGCCGATCGCCGCGCACAGGCCAATAGGCCCTTGAGCAAATACGGCCACGCTGTCACCGATTGTGACATTAGCTTTCTCCGAGGCGGAAAAGCCGGTGGACGCGATGTCCGCGAGCAGCACAACGGCTTCATCGCTGAGGCCATCGGGAATCGGGGTAAGATTCGCTTGCGCGTAGGGGACGCGAACGTACTCAGCCTGGCAGCCGTCGATCGAGTTTCCCAGCCTCCAGCCTCCGCCGGGAACCCAATGGCCGTCGTAGCCCGCACACTGGGAATATTGCCCTTTCAAGCAATAGAAACAGGTACCGCACGGTGTAATGGCGCCCACCAACACGCGCTGGCCCTCGTGATACCCAACCAAACCTGGGCCGATTTCATGCACGATGCCTACCGGCTCATGGCCAAGGACACGACCGCGCTCGACCGGCCACTCGCCTTTGGCAATATGTACGTCAGTGCCGCAGATCGTGGTGAGCGTCACCTTCACCACTGCCTCACCGACCCCCGCCCTGGGAATCGGCACCTCGGTGAGATGCACGTCATCTACTCCGTAAAACGCCATAGCCCGCATTTTCTCAGCCACTGAACCGCTCCTTCCGATGCGTGTTTACTCAGCCCAATCCGGCATGTACTTGCTTATAACGGGAGGTCCCACCTAGCGTGTGTGGCGAGACGCCCACCCACTTTCCAGAGTAGAATCCTGCCGTCATCGCCTGAAGGGCCGTTCGTCGCCGAATGAGATGCCAATGGTCCCAATCGGCTACGCCGAATCACGAGCGGATGCATTCGGGGGCCGACATGGCGTCTCCAGGTACGAAAGGTGTCATGTGCGCTTCCTCCTCAAGCGCGAATAGGGCCTTCGGCCCTCCGTTTCCAGGTAGTGCGGCTCTACTATTCCCCCGCCGCTGAGCAGAGGATCGGTAATGAGTAGGAAGCGGCGGCTTCAAACATAGCTACCGTTGCCTGGTAGTGCTCCACTCGAGGAAAGGAC
>JAICHN010000408.1 GCA_025924845.1 Chloroflexota bacterium
CGGCGACGGCCACGATGCCTGGGCGAGAGAGCGGCATGAGGACTCGCCACAACACGCCCAGCGTGCTACAGCCGTCGACGCGCGACGCATCAATCACCTCGCTTGGAACGGTGTCGAAGGACGACTTGAGAATCCAGCAGCCAAGCGGCACGCTGAAGGCGGCATAAAGGATACCGAGGGCAGGGAGGTTGTTGGTCCAACCGAGGCTCCGGAAGAACTGCAACTCGGGGACGATGACCACGGCACCAGGCATCATCTGCGTGAAGAGCAGGAGGAAGCCGAAGGCGCCCACTCCTCGCCAGCGTAGGCGGGATAGCAGGTAGGCGCCGGGGATGGCAAGCGCCACGGTCACGGCCACTGTGATGGCCGACACCAAAAACGAGTGGAGGAGCCAGGCCCCGATCGGCTGCTGAGCGAAGAGCGAACCGATCGCGCCGGTATTAAAGCCCTTGAAGATGAACGGCGGTGGCCAGGTGAGCGTGTACTGCTCAGGCTGAAACGTGCTCAGCACCATCCAGTACACGGGAAAGAGAATGACGACGCAGACAAAGACGATTACGAGGTAGCGAAGCGCCTTCTTCGCTTTCCGTTTCGCGGCACGCCCTCTTCTCGGTCGCGGCACGATGCCGGGCTCTTGGGGCGGCACGAATGACGTCATCGCGGCCATTGTTTGATCCTCATTGCCCTGCCCTGTTTTCCTCGAGATAGCGACGACTGATTATGGTCCGCTCGATCACAATGAAGAGCAGCGTACCCAATAGCGCGAGGATCAGCGCGACCACCGCTATGGCGCTCGCATAGTTGTAATTGAAGAACTGAAATGCCTGGTTGTAGATCAGCACGGCCAGGGTTGATGTATCGGTTCCAGGTCCACCACCCGTGGTCAGGTAGATGAGCGAGAATTGCTGGAACGAAAAGATGAAGGCCAGAATAGCGAGCAGGGCGAGGGTTGGCACCAGGGCGGGAAGGGTGATCGAGCGGAAACAGCGGAGCGTCCCCGCGCCATCGACCCGCGCCGCCTCGTAGAGGTCGTCGGGAATCGATTGGAGGCTCGACAGCAAGATGAGGGCGTAAAATGGGAAGCCCTTCCAGGCCACCATGATCACGATCGCGATGAAGGCGAGGTTCGAAGAGCTCAGCCACTGAATCTGATGATGCACGCCGGGGATCCATGCCGCGAAGCGGTTGAGGATGCCGAAATTGGGGTCCAGCATAATTGTGAACGTCAGGATCACGGGGATGTCTGGAATGGCCCAGGGAATGGCCAGGATCGCCCGAACGACGCCCCGCCCGGTGAAAGACCAATTCATGAGGAGGGCAAAGGCGAGGCCAAGCACGAGCCACACCACGACCATCGTAAAAGTGAACTCGAACGTCGTCCGTACTGATCCCCGGAAGGTCGGATCGCTGAGCATTTGATTGAAGTTGTCGAATCCGGAATACGCCGTGACCCCGAAGTGGTTCGTCTGAAAGGCGAGGAGGATGCCGCGCACGATCGGATAGACGACGAACAGCACCTCGAAGCCGAGGATCGGCGCCAACAGGGTATAGGGGAGTAACGTCTCCCGTGCTCGCGGCCCCGGCGCCCACGAGCGCTTTCCGCCAGCACGTCTCTCTGATGAGCCGATCCGATCGCCGGCATGCCGGTTCTCTGCTGTCGTCACGCGCGACTACCTCTGTTTCCTCCGGCACGTAACATTTGGGGCTTATGCCGACCGGAAGCGTGCTTTCCATGGGAATCTCTTGGTGGGGTAATAGATCACTCAGGAAATTCAGCTTCCCAAGTGATCTATTACCCGGTTGAGCCGACCCGCGCCAGCCACTCTCCTATTGCTGAGACGCCGCTGATTCCTAGATGTGAAGTGACGATTGGGCCTGCGCCTGAGCCGAGTCCAACGCCGCCTTGACAGATGAGCTACCCGAGACGGCCTTCACCACATTGTTACAGATGATGTTACCAATCTGGGCGTAGGCGAAGGTGTATTGTCCGAGAATATCTGACTCGCCGACGTAGTTTGTGTCGCGGAAACCTGCTCCCCAGGGTAACGCCTTCTCATACGCCGTATATGCCGGCACCTTCTCGGCAAAATTTGAGTAAGGAACCAGCGGATATCCATTCTGCACTGTCACATAATAGAGATTCTTCGGCTGGACGCACCACTTCACCAGTTCCATGGCGGCATCCGTGTTTTTCGACGATTTCAGCACAACCATCGGGTGAAGGCGGGCGATCGCCTTCTTACCAGGCCACGGCGGCGCGGCGCTGCGCAGGTTCGGGTAGAGCTTGGGAGCAAGTTGCTTCAGCGTGGCGCTTCCGGCCGCGACCGCGAAGTTCATCGCGATCCGGTCGTCGAAATAGAGCTTGGTGAGCGCCGTTTCGGAACTGCCCGCGATACCACTGGCATGCACCAGATCCAGCCAAAATTGAATGGCCTTGACGTTCTGCGGCGAGTTGATGGTAAGCGTCTTGTCCTTCGCCCAAACTCCGCCGAAGCCGAGCGGCCAGTTCTGCAGTTGGTTCCACCAGTCGGCTGCTGCCGACGCATTATTGATCAGGTTGACCCCGAACTGCTTCGGCGGCTTGGTTACCGCCTTCGTGCATGCCAGCCACTCCTCAGGTGTAGTCGGAGGCTTCGGCCAGCCCGCTGCCTTCAGGATCCGTTGGTCATATTGAAGGCAAAAGGCCACCTCAAGTATGCCGAGCGCATAGAGCTGCCCTTTAGACATGAACTGATTGTGCGCGGCATTCGGCTTGAGACCGAGACTCGACGCGATCGATCCAAGCGGCAAGCACATGTTGTAATTCGTGATCAGCGTCGAGGCAAGTTCCGGCGGGCACTGCACGACGTCAGCATCAACCTGACCGGCCTGCGCTTGGGCAATCACGTTCTGATCGAAGGTCGAGAACGGCCAGCCCGTCCACTTCACCTGGATCGACGGATTGGCCGCCATGAAGTCGTTGACGACCTTCGTCCAGGCAGCCTTCTCGCCGACCTCGAACATCTCCCAGGACATAAGGGTCAGTTGAGTCTTCTTGGTTGCTCGCATGGCCCGCTTCGGCGCCGCAGCCTCGGCAACCGCCCCGGAGCCAAGCACGGACGCCGCGCCCAACGCCGCCGCGCCGGCAACGCCGGCCTTCAGTACGTCACGCCGTGTCGGCGTGGGGGATGCTACTTCACCCGCTATTTCCTTCTCAACCACAACAGTACTCCTTCGTAGGATGACCTCAATGATAAAAAACCTTAGGGCCCTGCCGCAGAGCTTGCCCCGTATCATCACCTATAGGCCCATACCTCCCATGCTACGCCGGAAAAGAGGTCGATGGAGACCAATCGCTGTCCCTAAGGAATGCCGGACTCCTATCGTACCGCGGAGGAGATTGCTAACAAATGAAGGTGCTGTATACTGTTGGCATCCATAGTAGGCCGGTTGCCCGGGATCTGTCAATCGGTCTTCGGCAAGTCACAAGATCACTTCACTTTCGTGCCGCGACGCTAAGCGACAGGCGCGATTCAAGGAGGGTAGAAAGATGCTGGTTAACGGGATTGTAGCTTCATCCATGACGCCGTTTAGCCCGGCGGGCGACCTAAGGCTAGACTTGATTCCGCCCCATATTGATTGGCTGATCGGGGAGGGCGTGAGCGGTATCTCACCGCTGGGCAGCAGCGGTGAGTTCGTCGGGCTCGAAAGTGACGACCGCAAGCGCGTCATCGAGGCCGTGATCGCCGCCAACGCCGGGCGCGTCCACATCATGGCGGGTACCCATCATTATGCCACGCGCATCGCCCGCGACCTGTCGCGGCATGCCGAGCAAGCGGGCGCGAACTCGCTGCTGGTGGTGCCGCCCTACTATATGCATCCATCGCTAAATCAGGTAATGGACCACTACCGCAGCCTGGCCGATGCCGTGAGCATTCCGATCGTCGTCTACTATAACTTCGGCGGTACGAACGTCGATCTGCGAACCGAACACCTGGCGACGCTCTTCGAGGAGAAAGCGATCGCCGGCGTCAAACTGTCCAATACCAATCCTGACCGCATTTGTGAACTGTTGCAGGCGACCGACCGGCGGCTGGTGGTCTACGCCGGCATCGATTCGGTGGCCTTCGAGGGTCTGTGCCATGGTGCCCACGGCTGGATCTCCGCCCTTCCCAGCATCGTCCCTCGTGCCGCCAAGCAACTCTACGAGACGATCGCTATCCAGGGCGATCTACCCTCGGCCCGCCAACAGTGGCGGTCCCTTGCCCCGCTGATGCGCCTCGTGTTCCGCGAGCATCTTGGCGGCGGCAACGATCCTAACTGGTTGGCGATTATGAAGGCCACCTTGAACATGATCGGCCCGTCAGTCGGCGATCCGCTGCTCCCAGTCCAGCCGTTGGACGCGCGAACCAAAGAGATCATCGCTGGTATGGTGCGCGAACTGGGCTACGCGGTGCATGCGTGATCGGCGGCGTCAGTGAGCTAACACTCGACGTTTTTGCCCTCGCTGCCGAACAGCGCCAAACGCTCCTCGTCGGCCGTTTTTTCGGCGCCCGCGGGCGCGTAGTGGAATTGTACGGCTCGGCGCCGCAAGCCGGTTGGGTTATAGGGCGTCCCATGCTGTAGGAGACCGTCGAAGAGAAGGAGGCCGCCCGGTTGCAGCGGGGCCGCCGCTACCTCTCCGTCACGCGCATCGGTATCGCAGATCTGCCAGTCGCGCCGCAGGAAGTGGATCCGCGGCCCGGCCAGGTGGCCGCCGGGCGCCACAAACATGCAGCCGTTCGCCTCGTCCACATCCTC
>JAICHN010000409.1 GCA_025924845.1 Chloroflexota bacterium
GAAGAGCGAGGGTTGCTGAGTCCAGGGCGTCCGCATGATCGCCGCGTAGAAACCGCACGTCACCACGGCGGAGCGCGATAGCGGCAATAAGCGCCCGCCGCGCGCCGGCTTCAACCGCGGTGCTACTCTCGATCGTCTCTTCCGCTCGGTCGAAGGACGCCAGGGCGCGGTCGTAGTCCGAACTCTTCTCCCAGGCGGTTCCCTCCTTGACCCACAGCGACGCCAGATCTTCCGCGTTTCGGCCAAGCGCTCTGGCCCGCGCGAAGTCCTCGGGCGCCGCCTCGTACTCTCCTTCCAGTAAGCGCAGATCGCCTAATCGCTCGTGGAGACGCGCCGGATCGGCCTGCTCGCCGCCGTTTGTCGCGCCGGCGAGCTGTTCGCAAGCCTGAACGTAGTACTGTATGGCCGGTGCCGATGCGTGCAGCGTTGCCGCGTGGTCGCCCGCCTTTGCCAACCAGTAGGCGGCGCGGGTATGGTCATTCGTGCGGACGAAGTGATGGGCGATGGTTTCGGCGCTGGGGTTGCCCCTTGTCTCGTACCGCGCCGCCAGTGCCTGGCCCGCCCGCTCGTGCAGCCGCCGACGTTGCCCCGGCAACAACTCTTCATAGAGGGTGCGGCGCAGCAGGCTATGCACCAGGACGTAGCAGGTTCCTCCGACGTTCAGTTCCTCACGGAGCAATCCGGTGGCCGCCGCCTCGTCCAGCGCATCTTCACAGGCGGTTCGATCCTGGGCCGCCAGGGCCGCCACCAGATCGGCATCGAAGCGCAACCCCAACACGGATCCGGCCCGCAAAAGGACTCGTGTGGTCATACCCAATCGATCCAGACGACGGGCCAGGGTTTGTCGAACCGTGACGGGTAGCGCCTCATCGCGTTCGAGCACCTCGTCGTCGATGACGTCTCCCCGTTCCCCCGCCTCTGCCCGGCGTGCCGCCAGGAGCGCGAGCAGTTCCGTAGCGAAAAATGGATTGCCGTTGCACCGGGCGTGCAGAGCATGCGCGCGCCGCTCGGAGAGCGGGCCGCCGAGCATCCGATCGGCCAGTATCGGCGCCTCATCCGGTCCAAAAATCGGCACCTCAATCGTGGTCACCCCACCTTGCCGGCGGCCTTCCAGGATCAGCGAACGTACCGGGTGCGTGTCCGGCAGATCATCGCGCGAGGTGCCCAGGATGAAGAGGCGGCGATCGCCGCCGCGACGCGCCGGAAAGGTGAGAAGACCAAGCGTCTCGGCGTCCGCCCAATGCAGGTCATCCAGGATAAGCGTGATCGGGTGATGCCGACTTGCCGCGTCCAGCAGGGTCCGCACGGCGCTCCACAAGCGCAAGCGCTCCGCCCCGGCGTTGCCGAGCGGCGCCGGCGGGGCGAGGCCGACGGTGCCGCTTAGCTCCGGTAGAATGGTGAGTACCGCCTCGGCACCGATCAGATCGCCGCGCGGGGCCTTCGCGGGCCGCGTAAGGCAATAGGAGCGCAGGGCCTCGGCGAACGGCGCATAGGGAAGATCCTGCTCCCCGTCGCCGCTCCGGCCCCAGAGTATCGTAAAGCCGACTAGCAACGCGGCCTCGGCGCTCTCCTCAGCCAGTCGGGTCTTGCCGATCCCCGCCTCGCCAATCAAGAGAACCATGCTGCCCTTGCCCTCGCGCGCCGCCTGCATGATGCGGCGCACTTGCGCCAACTCCGCCTCCCGGCCGATCAAGCGGGCTAATGCTTGCCGCGGTTCGGGAACGAGGAAAGCGAGGGGTGCCGCGGCGGTGACCGGACGCGGACGCCGCGGCGCCTCGCCCGCCCGCAAGGTGCGAGCGAGTGCCTCTAACTCGGCCGAAGGCCTGGCGCGCAGCTCTCGCTTGAGGGCCAACTTGGCTCGATCGTAGATGCGGAGCGCCTCGGCGCGGCGACCCTGCCGAACGAGAAGGTTCATTAATCGCCGTGCCGCCTCCTCCTGCGCCGGATCAACGGCCAGCAAGTCCTGCAAGGTGGCCAGCGCGCCGGCATGCCTGCCGTGGCGCGTGAGTGCCTCCTGGAGAGCCGGCAGCATGCCATGCCGACGAAGGCGCAATGCTTCGCGCGGACCTATGCACCAGTCCCCTGTTTCCTCCGGCAAGAGATCGCCGACATACAGGGCGGCGGCCGACTCCAGGGCCTCCAGAGGGTCGGCCGCGCGGTCGGCCGCCTGGAAGGCACGCAGATCCACGAAGTCGTCAGGCCCCAGGTGCAGCGAAAGTAGTTCGCCCTCCTGCACCAGATAGCGGGACGGTTTTCCCGCCGCCAGGGTGGGTTCCAGGGTGTGGCGAAGGGTATGGACCGCCGTAGCCAGTGCGGCACGCGCCGCGCTCAAATCGGCGTGTGGGTTGAGGAGCATCATGACCGACTCGCGACGCAGCCGATGTTGGTCGGCGAGCAGCAGCAATTTGAGCAAAGTGGCGGAGGACTGGCGACGCCAATCAGTCACCACGGCGCCGCGTATCTCCACGCGGAATTGCCCAAGCAGCAGAATTCGTAGTCCGCCCCCTACGGTCGCCCCGGCCGTGCCGTCCCCGCATGTTGCCGGCCGGTTGCCCAGGCGCGCGGCACCTACCTCTAGAGCTGGATTCGCGCGGAAAATAGAGGAGTTGCAGCCCGAGGTGTGGGGATCGACGGAAGTCATGGGCTTTGGCTGGGAGGATACCTGCTTCAATCAGTGGTCTTGTCTGAGCAATAGCTGCTATGTGACCATCTAAAACATCCAAAGGCCATGGCGTCGTCCAGCGAACCGACGGCCCAGCTCGCGCGCCTTCTATCCTTAGAGTAAAACTGAAACCTAAGGCTAGGGAGGTAATCCATGCACCAGGATCGAGAAGTCCAGTTGCCCACCGCCTGGGCTTTGTTGTGGATCTGGACCGGGATCGGCCTGCAATCCTTCGGCGGGGGCGCCAGCACCCAATTGTTGATCCGCCGTGTATTCGTCGAGCGAAGGCGCTGGGTTACCGATGAGGAACTGCTCGGACTCTGGAATCTGTGCCAGTTCACACCGGGAATCAATCTGATCGCGCTGACCATACTAATTGGACGGCGACTGGGCGGCCCTTGGGGTATCCTCACCTCGTTGGCCGGCATGCTGCTGCCCAGCGCCGCGGTGACCTGCCTCCTGGCGGCGGGCTTCGAGGCCATACAGCACAGTGCGGTCCTCCACGCGGTGCTGCGCGGGGTGATTCCGGCGACGGCCGGGATCATGGCTGTGGTAGGGCTTAATTTCGCGCGGCCGATTATCCGCGAGGCGCGGCGGGAAGGTGGACGGGCAATCGCCCTTGCCGCTGTCCTGGTCGGGGCGGGGGCGGCGGCCTTAATCGTGCTGAAGCTGTCGGTGATCGTGGTTCTGGCCGGTCTGGCCCTGATCGGCGTCGCCTGCTACACGCCATGGCGGCGACCCCTGGCGGAGCGAACGGCCGGCGACGCGGCGAGCCCGGAGAGTGCGTCGTGATCGATCCGTTCGTATACTTCCTGCTCTTTCTCAAGGCATCGCTATTCTCCTCGGGCGGGCTCAGTAACCTGCCAAGCCTGCATCAGGATCTGCCGGCACTGCACTGGGCGGTCAACGCCGATTTTGCCAACTCGATCGCCATCGGCCAGATCAGCCCAGGGCCCAATGGACTCTGGGTGATCAGCCTTGGCTACCTGACCTTCGGCTACCTGGGAGCGGGTCTCGCCCTGATCGCAATCACCATTCCCCCCTTCCTTGTGCTCGGCATAGCGGCGATTCACTCGCGGATCGAGCATCAACGCTGGGTACCTGGGCTGATGCGGGGTATCTCGATTGCCGTAGTGGCCATTCTGGTCAGCGTGTGCTGGACGATCATCGACCAGCCGGGTATCGACGGATTGGGTTGGCTGATCGCGGTCGCGGCCTGCGGTTTAGCCTTGGCTCGTTGCAATATCGTGGTGATTCTGGCCCTGGCGGGCCTGGCGGGGTACATCCTTTATCGATGACGGCTTCGACTGATCACTACAAAGTCACGTATCGATCCTTGATCCCAGCCTCTTTCGCAACGTGATATTCGCCGACTCGGTGCTGATCTTCACGCCTCGGTCGAGGTTCAATCCAGCATATACGCCAGGCACAGCGCGGTCGTCGCTTGAAGGGCATCGCGGTGGGTGCGCTCGAACGAGTGTGAGGCGTCCACGCCCGGTCCGATCAGCGCCGCGCGGTAGTTGCCGCCCGCCCGCTGCGCGGCGCTCGCATCCGAGCTGTAGTAGCGGTAGATGTCCACCTTGTAGGGGATGCCGTGCGAACGGGCCAGGGCGCGCAGCCGGTTGCTAAGCGCATGATCATACGGCCCCGAGCTGTCCTTCACGCAAATAGTCACACTGTATTCGTCCGAGGTTTGCCGTCCGGCCCCGATTGCCGCCATATCGACCGCCACCAGTTCCTCCGTCTCGCTGGGGATACCCGCCGCCGCCCCGTGACCTACTTCCTCATAATTGCTGATAAAGAAATGGGTGTTTACCGCGGGCTGTCGCCCATTCAGGGCCCTGGCCACGCCGAGCAGGCAGGCCACCGCTGCTTTGTCGTCGAGGTGACGAGACTTGATGAAACCGTCCCCTGCGACCACCGTTCGCGGATCCAGACTGACGAAATCGCCCACCTCAATGCCCAGGCCGCGAGTCTGGACCGCGTTCTCGGTCCTCGCATCCAACCGAACCTCGATGTTGTCCGCGTCGCGTTTCATACTTTCCGTGCCCGATCCATGGACATGGCTGGACGCGGCGCTGACCATGATCGTGC
>JAICHN010000410.1 GCA_025924845.1 Chloroflexota bacterium
AGGTCCAAGAGGTTCTTGCGCAGTCCCCGATAGCGGGCACGGTCGCCCTGCCAGTGCCCGATGTGCGCCAGCGTGTGCTCCACCCCCACCCGCTCGCGCAGGGCAGCACGGCCGGCCGGCGTGTGCTGCCGCGCCCGGAGTTCTTCGAGCAGCCGTTCGTCGGGATGGATGTGCACGCTGCGTCCGTGGCTGCTGGTGGTGCAGCGCTCCCGATACAGGCAGGACCCACAGCCCAGCGCCGGGAAGTGCACGGTGGTATCCAGGGTGAACGGCACCTGCACGCCGGCCGGACACTGCAGCAGCCCGCTCTGCCAATCGAGGGTGAAGGCCGTCTTGGCGAAGCGGTCCCCATTGCGTACCGGCCAGGCTTTGCAGAATACCGTCAGGTCGTCGGCCCGCTCCCGCACCAGATGGCTGCTCAGATAGGCGCGGTCGATGTGCAGTTCGACCAGGCGTGCCTGCTGCCACGCCAGGTCGACGGCGAGCGCCGGGGTGACGCTGGCCTCGGAAGCGTTTGCCGTGGTCAGCCCGACCGCCCGCACCAGCCCACTGTCCAGGTCCCGCCCCACATGCCGCTTGTAGCCGTCAAACAGGTGGCTGGCGCTCTTGCGGCCATGGCGCATGTCCGGGTCCTCCACGCTGATGCGCCGGTCACGGGCGACCCCCCGCCGCAGCTGGGGGCGCCCATCCGCTCCCTGCTCCACGTCCTGCGCAGCCACCTGCCGCGCCACCGCCACTGCGGCCGGTGCTCCCGCCTGCCCCGCACCGGCCACCGCGGCCTCCACCTGGCACAAGGCATCAAGCACCACCCTCAGGGCCCAGGCACGGCTCGCCGGCTCGTCCCAGTCCACATCCAGCGCTGCCTTCAGGCTCGGCGTCGTCCCCAGCACCGGCGTCTCCGCCAGCGGCAGTTGCGCCACCTCCCGCCCCTGATGACGCGCGATCATGCCCACCGCCTTGCGTAGGGCATGCCCCAAGAGGTTCAGCGTGTCTTCGACCCGTCCTGCCCCCCACAAGGGACTGCTGTCCAACGCCAGTCGCAGCCGCTG
Organism: Chloroflexota bacterium; assembly: GCA_025924845.1. The sequence continues at coordinate 1,050 of JAICHN010000410.1, forward strand.
GTGGCCAAAGCCTTTGGTCTGCGCGGCTACCTCCACCGTGCGCTCGATCAGCCGACGGTCCATCTCGGCGGCGATCAGGCGCTCTCGGAAGGCCACCAGCGTGCCTGTGCTGAAGGGCGCATCGGCACAGTCCAGACAGTCCAGCACCAGTTGCCGGCGCCGGTCCATCACACACGCTTCCACCGCCTCCTCGTCCGAGGCGCCCATGTACGCCTGCAGGATGGTAGCCAGCGCCAGGCGTGCCGGCGAGATGGGCGGCTGCCCTTTGGCCAGGTCCGCATACATGCCGGCGAGCTCCTCCTGGAAGGGCACGTCCAGGAGGACGTGCCGCTGCTGGCGCAAGAACACGAAGAGTTTGGCGCGCCGCACCCGCCGCACGATCGTCTGCTCGATGGGGGACAGGGCTACCGGGGGCTGCCAGATCGCCGGTCGCATCGTTCGCTCCTTCGCTTGGTCTGCCTCATCCTCCCAGCCTACGACACCGCACTTCCTCTGCCCAGCCCCCTCCACGACTACTTGAGGGGTGCTCTAGCCGGCGCGCGTCGGCTTGCCCACCTCAACGTGGACGAAGCGGCCTTGGTAACCTGCCGCGAGCGGCCGATCGTGCTGCTGCGGAAACGCCCGAACAGTGATCTTGCGGAGGGTGTGGCGCCGGGTAACGACATGGTAGGACTCATGCTCCCGTATACGCCACTGCACTACCTGATCGTTGACGACCGGCCGCTGGTGATGACTTCCGGGAACCTCGGCGGCGAACCGATCGTAATCGACAACGACACGGCATTGGCGCAACTGGGCGATATCGCGGATGCCTTCCTCCTTCACGACCGGCCGATCCATGTGCCCTGTGACGACAGCGTGGTACGCGTGTACCAGGGTACCGAGTTGCCGATACGCCGTTCGCGCGGTTACGCTCCCTTCCCGATCCGACTGCCTCATGTGGTGCCGCCCACGCTGGCTGCCCGGGGGTGAACTGAAATCCACGCTCTGCCTGGCGGTTGAGGACCAGGCGGTACTCAGCCAGCACATTGGCGATATGGAGAATCTGGAAACGCTGGAGGCGTTCAGCCGCGCCGCCACCCACTTACAGCGTCTATTCCGCATCGAGCCTGCGCGCATCGTCTGCGACCTGCATCCCGACTATCTGTCTACTCGCTGGGCAGAACGGCTGGCCGCCGAGCACCACATTCCGCTGCTTCGGGTGCAGCACCATCATGCGCACATCGCCGCGGTGCTGGCCAAGCACTGCTACGCAGCCGACGAGCCGGCGCTTGGCGTCAGCTTCGACGGCACCGGGTATGGCCCGGACGGCGCGATCTGGGGCGGTGAGTTCCTGGTCGCGGATTACGACCGCTACCATCGCGCCGCGCATCTGTCATACGTACCGCTCCCCGGTGGCGACGCGGTGATCCAGCGCCCCTATCGTATGGCGCTCGCACACCTGTGGGCGGTGGGACTCGCCTGGGACGAGGACCTGGCGCCGGTAGGGGCGTGCAACGAGACGGAGCGGCGCATCCTTGCACGCCAGTGCGCGACCGGCTTCAACAGCGCGCCGACCAGCAGCATGGGACGATTGTTCGACGCGGTGGCCGCGCTGCTCGGCGTCCGGCAGCACGTCCCGTACGAGGGTCAGGCGGCGATCGAGTTGCAGGCACTGGCCGCGGCGAAGGCAAGCACGCCGTATCGCTTCGCGCTGCATGCACCAGCAGGCGCGGACGCGCCGATCCTGGCCGACCCGGCACCGGTGCTGGCGGCCATCGTGGAGGATCTGCGCCGGCACGTGGCGGGCACAACTATTGCCGGCTGGTTCCATGGCGCCGTAGCCGACCTGGTGCTGCGCTTGGCGCTGCGCCTGCGCGAAGAGAACGGTCTGTACACCATAGCGCTGAGCGGCGGGGTCTTCTTAAATACGTTGCTGTTGGAACAGATAACGGCCGGCGCCGAAGCGGAAGGCTTTACTGTACTGGTACACCGGTTGGTACCGCCGAACGACGGCGGACTGGCGCTGGGGCAGGCGGCGATTGGCGGCCGTCTATGATCCTGGAGACCTCGGACTTCAGCCCAGTCCGCACATCGCCGGCAGCGGTTGAAACCGCGGCCTACCGGTCGAGGATCATGTCGTTTGTCAGCCTGGCGGCGCGCTTGGACCCGCCCGGCATGTGAGGAAGGGAGAGGATCGATGTGCCTGGGAGTACCCGGTCAGGTGACCGAGATTTATGAAGCGAATGGGGCGCGTATGGGCCGCGTCGATTTTGGGGGCATTGTAAAGGAGGTCTGTCTGGCCTACGTGCCCGAAGTGGCGATAGGTGACTATACGATCGTGCATGTCGGCTTTGCAATCACTCGATTGGACGAAAAATCAGCTCAGGAGTCGTTGGCGCTTTTCCGCTCGATGGGCGTACTGGAGGAGCATCTGGGGCTTGATCAGCGCGTAGCGGAGGAGCCGAGCCAGTGAAATATCTTGCCGAGTTCCGCGACGAGACCCTGGCCAGGCGTCTACTTGGCGACATCGCCCGCACGGTTACTCGCCCGTGGGCGCTGATGGAAGTGTGCGGCGGTCAGACTCATTCGATTATCCGCAACGGCATCGATCAGTTGTTGCCGCCCCAGATCGAACTGATCCATGGGCCGGGCTGCCCGGTATGTGTGACGCCGTTGGCTGTGATCGATCGGGCCCTGGCCATCGCGGCCCGCTCAGAGGTGATCTTCTGCTCATTCGGCGACATGCTCCGCGTGCCCGGGAGCAGCAAGGATCTCTTTCAGGTCAAGAGCGAGGGCGGCGATGTGCGCATCGTCTATTCGCCGCTTGACGCGCTCAAGATCGCGCGTGAGCATCCTGACCGTGAGGTGGTGTTCTTCGGCATCGGCTTCGAGACAACCGCGCCGGCGAACGCCATGGCCGTCTACCAGGCCGCCCGGCAGGAGATCACCAACTTCTCCATGCTGGTTTCGCACGTGCTGGTACCGCCGGCCATGGAGGCAATCCTGCACTCGCCGACCAATCGGGTACAGGCGTTTCTGGCCGCCGGCCACGTCTGCAGTGTGATGGGCTACGAGCAATATGTGCCGCTCGCCGAGCACTATCACGTGCCGATCGTGGTGACTGGATTTGAGCCGCTCGACGTGCTCGAAGGTATCCGACGCGCGGTGTGTCAGCTTGAGGAGGGACGCGCGGAGGTGGAGAACGCCTATGCACGGGCGGTGAGCGCAGCCGGGAACCTTCCCGCTCAGCGGATCTTGAGTAATGTGTTCGAAATCACCGACCGCAACTGGCGCGGCATCGGCACCATTTCGTCCAGCGGCTGGAAGCTGCGTCCAGCGTACCACCGCTTCGACGCGGTGAGGCGCTTTGGGGTCGAAGGCATGCAGACACAGGAATCGAGTATCTGCCGCGGCGGCGATGTCTTGCAAGGGCAGATCAAGCCGCACCAGTGCCCGGCCTTCGGCAAGGCATGCACACCCCGCACGCCGCTGGGCGCTACCATGGTCTCCAGCGAGGGTGCGTGCGCGGCGTACTATCGCTACGGTCGCTACATGACTCTGGAGGCTTCCCGCTCATGACAACACCCGTGCGCATCGAGAACTGGTCGTGCCCGCTGCCGCTCAGGGATATGCCGAACGTGATCCTTGGCCACGGCGGCGGCGGCAAGCTGACCGCGGAACTGATCGAGCACCTGTTCCTGCCGGCTTTCCGCAACGA
>JAICHN010000411.1 GCA_025924845.1 Chloroflexota bacterium
CAAGCGCCGGGTCAAATAGCCCGATTCCGCCGTACGCAAGGCGGTATCGGCCAACCCCTTGCGGGCGCCGTGCGTGGAGATGAAGTAATCCAGCACCGACAAGCCTTCACGGAAGTTGGACTTGATCGGGAGGTCGATAATCTGGCCCTGCGGGTCGGCCATCAAACCGCGCATGCCGGCCAGCTGAGAAATCTGCGTAAACTGACCCTTGGCCGCGCCCGAGGTTGCCATCATATAGATGGAGCCGAACTTGTCGAGCCCTTCGGTCACGGCCTTGCTGACCCGGTCGCGGGCCGCCGTCCACTGGGCAACGCGTTGAGCGTACTGCTCTTCCTTGGTAATCAGACCGCGGTCATATTGACGATCGAGCTTATCGACCTCTTTCTGAACCTCGGCGATAATGTCGTATTTCACCTTTGGAATCGTCACATCGTCGATGGCGATGGTGGTGCCCGACCGCGTGGCAAAGGTGAAGCCGAGGCGCTTGATGTCGTCCGCGACCTGAGCGGTCTTGGCCGGACCAAGCTCCCTATACACCTCGCCCACCACGTCCTTGAGCTTACCCTTATCCTGGACGAAGTTCTTATACGCAATCTGCCGCGGCAGCGCTTCATTAAAGATAATTCGTCCGACGGTCGTCCTCAGGGCCAGGGCGCGGCTGTTGGGCAGGGGATTCAGGTCCTGCACGCTGATCCGCCCGACATCAGTCAAGATCCAGCCATCTCCATCGCTCGCCGTCTTGATCGCCCGCTGCGGAAGCAGGACATCGATCGGCGCATGGAGGGAGATCCGACCCGTGTCATAGGCGCGCATCGCCTCCCAGAAGTCCGAGAACCGCGCGCCATCGCCCATCCGACCGGGAATCTCCACGGTCAGGTAGTAGCAGCCCAGCACCATGTCCTTTGTCGGCGAGACCATAGGCTCACCGTTCGCCGGCGACAGCAGGTTGCGCGAGCTGAGCATCAGCGTTTTGGCTTCCATCTGCGCGGCGCGCGAGAGCGGGATATGCACGGCCATCTGGTCGCCGTCGAAGTCCGCGTTGAACGCCTGGCAGACCAATGGGTGAAGCTGAATGGCGCTTCCTTCCACCAGGACGGCCTGGAATGCCTGAATGCCGAGCCGGTGCAAGGTTGGAGCACGGTTGAGCAGCACAGGATGATCGGAGATCACCTCTTCAAGCACGTCCCACACTTCAGGCTTCACGCGCTCAATTACCCGCTTGGCGCTGCGGATATTATGGGCAAAGTTCCGTTCCACTAGCTTGCGCATCACGAAGGGCTTGAACAACTCAAGCGCCATGCGCTTGGGCAGACCGCACTGGTGGAGCTTCAGCTCCGGGCCGACTACGATAACCGAACGGCCGGAGTAATCGACGCGCTTGCCCAGCAAGTTCTGCCGGAATCGGCCCTGCTTGCCCTTCAGCATGTCGGAGAGGCTCTTCAGCTTGTGATTACCGGAACCGTTCACGGCCCGGCCACGCCGCCCATTGTCAATCAGGGCGTCGCACGCTTCCTGAAGCATGCGCTTCTCGTTACGCACGATAATCTCGGGCGCCTGTAGTTCGAGGAGCCGCTTCAGGCGGTTATTCCGGTTAATCACTCTCCGGTAGAGATCGTTCAAGTCACTGGTCGCGAAGCGACCGCCGTCCAACTGCACCATGGGGCGCAGTTCAGGCGGGATCACCGGAAGCACGGTCAGAATCATCCACTCGGGCTGCGGCCCGTTTTTGCGGAATGCCTCGACCACGCGAAGCCGCTTAATCGCCTTCTTCCGGCGCTGACTGGTCGAGCTGGAGGTATGGATGTCCTCCCGAAGCTCCTTGGCAAGGGTATTGAGGTCGAGATTCTTGATAATGCTCAGCAACGCTTCGGCGCCCATCCCGGCCTTGAACACGGAGGGGAAGGCATCCTGCCATTCCCTTACCTTCGCCTCGGCCGGGCGGTCGAAGCGCTTGAGGGCAATCAACTCCTCACGGCGCGCCGCCATTTGCTTCTGCAGATCTTCCTTCTGCTTGATCAACTCGGTAGTGAGCCGATCGATCTCCGGCTGCGCGTCACCCGGATTGAGCACACGGCGATCTTCGGCCTCGGCCTCCACGCGCAGCTTGGCTACGGCTTCCTGAGCGCGCTTCTCGTCTGCCTCGACCTGGCGCCTCACGGCGGGAGCGACGGCATCAATGTGGCGCCGACTTACCGTCTCTCCAGCCTCGACGACCGGCTCCGCCATGCCGTCGAGTCCAATATCGGCGAGCGCCTCCTGGCCTTGCATTGCCTCCAGACGCTCACCAAGGCGCTTGCCGCGCTCGATCAGGGCCGCGACGGCATCCTGATGGTCACGCTCAAGCTTTGCCTCACGCTGACGGCGCTGCTCGCGAACCTCTTCAAAGTCGACGCCGCCGGGATTCTCCAGCTTGGCCACCTTGGCCCGGTACTCCTGGTCCATGGTAGCCAGCCGGCTCTGCTCTTCTTTCTCCAGCCGTTCGAGAGCCTTCTTCCGCTCGGGCTCGCTGACCTCAGTCACGATGTACTGAGCGAAATAGAGGATCTTCTCCAACTCACGCGGTGAAATATCGAGCAGCAGTGAAAGTCGGCTGGGCGTACCCTTGAAATACCAGATATGACTGACCGGAGACGCAAGCTGGATATGCCCCATGCGCTCGCGGCGCACCTTGGATTTGGCTACTTCAACGCCACACTTGTCGCAAATGATGCCCTTATAGCGGACACGCTTATACTTACCGCAATAGCACTCCCAGTCCTTCGAGGGACCGAAGATGCGTTCGCAAAACAGCCCATCCTTCTCAGGCTTGAGCGTACGGTAGTTGATCGTCTCCGGCTTGGTTACCTCACCGTACGACCAACTTTTGATCTGCTCGGGCGAGGCCAGGCTGATCCGGATGGCATTGAAATCGTTGACTTCCAGCATGGTTCCCCCTCTGTAGGCTGAGGGCTAATTATCGGCGACGCCGCATGGGGCGCGCGGCATCGGGCATGAATGAACGACGGATCGACATCAACCCTTGCATCGGCAAGGGTTGATGTCGCCGCCCATCGACTAGTCTAGGCGTGGCTTGGGGGCAACAGATCTTTCGTATTGGCGGAGAACGGCTTGCTCAGCTCACTAAAGTCCGCGTCACTCAAGCCGGTCTCGTCGGTGACATCTTGCGCGAACTCGATCTTCTCCTCATCGTCGTTTAGCACTTCCACGGCCAGGCCAAGGCTTTGCAACTCCTTGACCAACACCTTAAACGACTCCGGAACCCCCGGCTCCATAATCTGCTCGCCCTTCACGATGGACTCGTAGGTCTTTACCCGGCCAATCACATCGTCGGACTTCACGGTGAGCAGTTCCTGCAGGATGTTCGCGGCACCGTATGCCTCAAGCGCCCACACCTCCATTTCACCAAAGCGCTGTCCGCCGAATTGAGCCTTGCCTCCCAGGGGCTGCTGCGTAACCAGGGAGTACGGCCCGGTCGAACGAGCGTGTATCTTGTCCTCGACGAGGTGGGCCAACTTCATCATGTAGATGTAGCCCACTGTGATCGGCTGATCGAACGGTTCACCCGAACGGCCATCGTATAAGGTCACCTTGCCGTCCTCAGGTAGCCCGGCACGCTTGAGCATGTCGCGAATCTGCAACTCGGTCGCCCCCTCGAACACCGGTGAAGCGACGGTCATGCCGAGGACCCGGGCGGCCCAGCCTAGGTGCGTCTCGAGGATCTGGCCTATATTCATACGGCTCGGCACGCCCAATGGATTCAAAATTATGTCAATTGGTGTGCCGTCGGGCAAAAAGGGCATATCCTCTACCGGAACAATACGTGAAATCACCCCCTTGTTGCCGTGCCGACCGGCCATCTTGTCGCCTTCGGAAATCTTCCGCTTCTGGGCGATGCTGACCCGTACCAGTTGGTTGACGCCCGGCGGAAGCTCCGCGCCGCTGTCGCGCTTGAAGACCTTGACTTCCACCACTTTGCCGCGTTCGCCCTGCGGCACGCGCAGCGAGGTGTCCTTGACCTCACGGGCCTTCTCCCCGAAGATGGCGCGCAAAAGGCGCTCCTCGGCGGTGAGCTCGGTCTCGCCTTTCGGCGTAATCTTCCCGACCAGGATATCCATGGGCCCAACCTCGGCGCCCAACCGAATAATGCCCCGCTCGTCTAGATCCTTGAGCCCTTCCTCTCCCACGTTGGGGATATCGCGCGTGATCTCTTCCTGGCCCAGTTTGGTATCGCGGGCGTCTACCTCGTGCTTCTCCATGTGGATCGAGGTGAACACATCCTCCCGCACCATGCGGTCACTCATGATGATGGCGTCCTCGTAATTGCCGCCCTCCCATGCCATGAACGCCACGAGGACATTCTGACCAAGGGCCAGTTCGCCATGATCGGTCGAGGAGCTGTCCGCCAGCACATCGCCCTTTTTCACCGATTCGCCGCGTACCACGCTGGGCCGCTGGTTAATACAGGTGCCCTGATTGGAGCGAGCGAACTTGCGCAACTCGTAGGTCACGTCTTCACCCGCATCGTTCCTAACCACCACCTGGCGTCCCGTGGCGCTGACCACAATGCCGTCGCCTTCGGACACCACGACCTGCCCGGAGTCGCGGGCCGACTGCCACTCCATGCCCGTGCCGACAATCGGCGCCTGAGGACTGATCAAGGCAACGGCCTGACGCTGCATGTTCGACCCCATCAGGGCACGGTTCGCGTCGTCGTGCTCCAGGAACGGGATCATGGCCGTTGCC